>JAUYDB010000227.1 GCA_030691985.1 Candidatus Omnitrophota bacterium
TTAGCACTCAATTTAGATGAGTGCTAACAAGAGTTGTAAGTTATAAGAAATGTTGCAGCTTATAACCAAACAAACAAAGAAGGGGGTGTAAAGATGAAGATTCAACCATTGGCAGACAGGATCATGGTAGAGGTTCTCGAAGCCAAAGAGGTAACGAAGGGAGGAATAGTTCTTCCCGATACCGCTAAGGAAAAGCCGCAGGAGGCAGAGGTGGTGGCGGTTGGGAAGGGTAAAGTCTCTGATGAGGGTAAGACGATATCGCCTGAAGTAAAGCCGGGCGATAAAATTATGTTCGGAAAATACTCCGGCACAGAGGTAACACTTGACGGAAAGGAATATCTGATTCTTAAGGAAGAGGATATATTGGCGATAGTAAAATAGCGTATAGCGAATAGGAAAAAACTAAACGCTAAAAAATGGAGGAGTTGATAACATGGCAAAACAAATACTTTATAGCGAGGATGCCCGCAGGGCCATATTGAAGGGCGTCGAGCAACTTGCTAGAGCGGTGAAGGTTACGCTCGGCCCGAAGGGCAGAAATGTAGTTTTGGACAAGAAGTTCGGGGCGCCTACGATAACAAAGGATGGTGTTACCGTAGCCAAAGAGATCGAGCTTAAGGACCCGTATGAAAATATGGGCGCGGAGCTTGTGAAAGAGGTCGCCTCCAGGACATCGGACGATGCGGGTGACGGCACGACCACCGCGACGGTATTGGCCGAGTCCATATTCAGGGAAGGCATGAAGAACGTAACTGCCGGTTCGAACCCCATGGCGCTGAAGAGGGGAATTGAGAAGGCGGTAGAGAAAGTAGTCGATGAGCTGAAGAGGCTTTCGAAACCCATCAACTCGAAAGACAAGAAAGAGGTTTCGCAGGTCGCGTCGATCGCGGCGAATAATGACCGCGAAATCGGCGACCTGATAGCTGACGCGATGACAAAGGTCGGGAAAGACGGTGTTATCACCGTGGAGGAAGGCAAGGCGTCTAAAACCGAGCTTGAACTGGTCGAGGGCATGGAGTTCGATCAGGGTTACCTGTCTCCTTATTTCGTGACAGATGCCGAAAAGATGGAGTGCTCTTTGGATGATCCGTATATCCTGATCCACGAGAAGAAGATATCAAGCATGAAGGATGTCCTGCCGCTGCTCGAAAAGGTGGCCAAGGTGGGCAAGCCGTTTCTCGTAATATCAGAAGAGACCGAAGGCGAGGTTCTCGCGACATTAGTTGTTAATAAGATCCGCGGGACGCTCTCATGCGCCGCTGTAAAGGCGCCGGGATATGGCGACAGGCGGAAGGCGATGTTGGAAGACATAGCTATCCTTACTGGCGGCAAGGCCATAACCGAGGATCTTGGAATAAAGCTGGAAAATGTCAAGATAGAGGATCTTGGCCGCGCCAAGAGAGTCAGGATCGATAAGGACAATACAACTATAGTGGAAGGCGCGGGAAAGACCGCTGATATACAGGCGAGGATCAGCCAGATAAAGAAGCAGGTCGAGGACACCGATTCCGACTACGATAAAGAAAAGCTTCAGGAAAGGCTGGCGAAGCTCGCCGGCGGAGTCGCGGTAATAAACGTCGGGGCCGCTACAGAGACCGAGATGAAGGAGAAAAAGGCCCGCGTTGAAGACGCGCTGCACGCGACAAGGGCCGCTGTCGAAGAGGGGATAGTCCCGGGCGGCGGAGTCGCTCTGTTAAGATGCGTCGATGCGCTTGCCAAGCTGAAACTTTCAGGCGACGAGCAGATCGGCGTCGAGATAGTGAGGCGCGCGCTTGAGGAGCCGATCCGGCAGATAGCCAATAACGCCGGACAGGAAGGATCTGTCGTAGTCCAGAAAGTAAAAGAGATGAAGACAAACGAAGGATATGATGCCGATAAAGACAACTATGCTGATATGATTCAGGCCGGCATTATCGATCCGAAGAAGGTTACGAGGACCGCGCTCGAAAACGCGGCAAGCATCGCGTCTTTGATGATCACTACCGAAACGATAGTGACCGATATACCGGAAGAGGAAAAGGCGCCCATGATGCCGGGCGGCGGCATGCCTCCGGGCGGCGGGATGTATTAAGTCGAACGGATGGTTTAGGTAACAGCCGACAGGCAACAGGTACTAGGTAAAAAAATAGGGACAGTCCCAATCAATATGGAATAGATGCTTTTGGGACAGTCCCTATTTTTTTAATAGATCAGAGTTTTAAGAGACGGTGATAAAAAGGGGTCTGACCCAACGCGTCTATTATGCGGTGGATGGGTCTGACCCCTTTTTACAGATAGCTTGTTATGCCAAAAAAATGGGGTCAGACCCATTCAATGAGCAATAGACGCGCTGGGTCAGACCCCATTTTTCTTATAGATGAACTGCTGCCTATTTTTTCAATTCTTATTGACAATAATGAGATTATTTTATATATTAAGAGCAAAAGGACTGATATGGCTCAATTCTATATAGGCGTAAACAGGAAGGCGAGACGCTGTTACGGTTTTGATGAGATAGCTCTTGTTCCCGGTAATGTCACTATAAATCCCGAAGACGTTGACGTGTCCTGGGAGATAGGCGGCAAGCGTTATCGGGTTCCGATATTGGCGGCGGCGATGGATGGAGTCGTGGATGTCAATTTCGCAGTTGCGATGGGTAAATTCGGAGGCCTTGCGGTTTTGAACCTTGAGGGCGTGCAGACGAGGTACGAAAATCCGTTCGAGGTCCTTGAAAAGATATCGGTCGCGATGCCCGAAGAAGCTACAAAACTTGTCCAGAGCCTATACCTCGAACCGATAAAAGAGAAGCTTGTTTCGAAGAGAATAGAGGAGATCAAGAAGGCGAAGGTTCCGGCTATAGTGAGCGCGATTCCGCAGAGGGCCGCGCGGTTCGGTGAAATAGCCCAGGAGGCCGGGGTGGACATATTTATAGTCCAGTCAACGGTTACCACCGTTAAACATATCTCGAAATCGTATAAGGCGCTCGATTTTAAGAAATTCTGCAAATCGATGAAGATCCCTGTAATAATCGGTAATTGCGTTACATATGAGGTCGCGCTTGAACTGTTGGATACCGGCGCGAGCGGCCTTCTGGTCGGCATAGGGCCGGGGGCTGCCTGCACCACAAGGGGTGTCCTGGGGATAGGCGTCCCTCAGGTTACGGCCACGATCGACTGCGCCGAGGCAAGAAACGCGTATTATAAAAAGAAGAAAAAATATATACCGATAATTACAGACGGCGGCATGTCCACAGGCGGTGACATCTGCAAGGCATTTGCCTGCGGCGCGGACGCGGTAATGGTAGGCTCGGCCTTCGCGCGCGCGAAAGAAGCGCCTGGCAGAGGTTATCACTGGGGAATGGCTACGCCTCACGCGAATCTTCCGCGGGGAACGAGGATAAGGGTGGGCGTAACCGGCAGTCTCGAAGAGATATTATACGGCCCTGCCAGGGTCGATGACGGTTCGCAGAATTTGATGGGCGCGCTGCAGACCTCAATGGGAAGCGTCGGCGCTAAAAACATAAAAGAGATGCAGAAGGCCGAGATCATCATAGCGCCGTCGATACAGACCGAGGGAAAAGTATTCCAGGTCGCCCAGCGGGTTGGAATGGGAAAGTAATTCTTAGCGTAGAGCGGATAGCGTATAGGAAAAATTTTCTATATGCTAAACGCTATACGCTAAACGCTAAAACTGATATATCAATCCACAATGACTCACTCAGACTTTGTCC
>JAUYDB010000245.1 GCA_030691985.1 Candidatus Omnitrophota bacterium
TACCGTTAACCTAACCATAGATCACCATCCCACAAGCAAATGCCAAGCTCCATCGTCCTTATGTAAAACCTCGATGATGCGCGCCTCGCGGCTCGTTCCCTCAACGTCGTTCAAAGTTATGCGGTCGTCTTTTTTATCCACGGATGTAATACCTTTCGTGGCGTCGTTCGCGATATAAATCTCTGCCTGATTCTGTAGGCCTCTACCTTGGTCTTCACTCCCCGGCTCGAGCCTGCCACGCACTACAATTGCATTAATATCTTTTGCGGCCTGTCCCTCAGGAGCGTATGTAATCACCTCTGCAAATTCAGCGGTATTCAAAAAGCAATTAATTACATCGACAGAAAACTGGTCTTTAAGGCTCATAAATTACCCCTTTAAAAAAGTGAAGAGGCCCCTTATACAGGAGCCTCCCCACCTTCCTTTTTAGATTTTACAACTTCTACTTTAACCTGACCGAGCCGGATAGACTCTCCCACATCATCGGCGGCCAACATCTGCGGGCACACTCCCTCTAAAAGAACATACCCGGGATGTCTAACTATCCCGCCAATGTTTTTCTGCTCAGCCAAGACTATGCGGATAGACTCCCTCTCCATAATCGCTCCCCTCCTTTTCACTAAAAATTAAAAGTTGAAAAGTTGATTATGCGTCTACCTTAATCAAATGAGCAAAGTACTTATCGATGACTTTCTCGTCGACATTCTGCCTCACTCTGAATACATCGCTGCGATGCACCTCGTCCCTGTAGGACTCAACCGTAGCGTTATCCGGGCTATCAGACACCCATAAGAAGGTCCTTCCCACGCTGGGCAGAACCAAATTCTGGCCGTCTTCGGCAACTACGCCAACCATGGCATAATCATCGTTCCAGATGTCGGCGCTTACGAAAGACTGTCCTTCCTTGGCGCTGTTGTAAATTGCCTTTCCGACGATTATCTTCTTCAGTCCCAGGATGTCCGCCAAGGCATTAAGGATCTCTGCCTCGGTCAACCGAGCGACGTATTTAATCGAATCCTTGATCCCGGTATTATCCATCAAACGATCGATGTTTGCCTTACTGCAGATAAGCGCGCTGGGATCGATCCCACAATTTGCCCGCACCTTTTCCCTTGCCGCACGAACCTGGCCAACGACATCGGATGCGATGTTGTCCCAAGGATTGGCAGAATGATCCGTAAACAGAGCCGCCCCTGTCCACGTCGATATATTGAAAAGAGTCTCTGCCACCCTTCTCTCCTGAGCTTGCATCAGGCGGCGAGCCGTAATCTGAGAAGTTATCAGCTCGGCATCGAAATCGGACGCGTACATCTCTCTTTCACCGTCATCCAATGCTCCTTCAAGGCCGTGCTCCTCGCATTTGTAAGAAAGATCCTTTGCCTGGAAGCCGTCACGATTGTATGCGCTGCGCGGCGCACGCTTGGTATCGGCGTCCCGTGTTATACTTTCCCTGGTGATAGCCGAGAAAGAAGATTCTTTCTTCTTGGTCTTAAAAAGAGGTAAACAAACCGTCCCGATAAACTCCTTTGCCTGCTCGATATACTCCATAACCGCCACGCCTAACTCAAGGCGCGGTTTTGCATGAGTTCCTGAATATTCTACGCCCATTTTAATTCCTCCTTTTTTTGAAACACTTTTTTAAACTACCTTTTCCAACCTACACTTAAGCGGTAATAATCGCTTCGATGATATCCCCGTCGGCTGTCGAAGCCTCGAGCGCAACGCCTCGTATCGTTCCGGCTCCAGGATCCGTATCCTGAACCTTACCGTCATTCCCGCCGTAGAAACTCGCCCCGGCTGACATTGCCTCATTGGCTGTGACCTTGAAAGTCCTACCTGTGGTACGAAGAGCAACCGTAACCATCTCGCCGCTTTCGACTTTCACCTGGGTGATGCCGATCGAAGGTTCATTCACATCGGCATATTCGACCTGACTGCCGCTTCCGGCGCTCAACTTTACCCGGCGATAAACCTCCAATGCCTCGCCTGCCATAAAAGTCTTCAATCCATTCTCTATTTGCTGTGACATTTTTATCCCTCCTCTTTTTGAAAAATGACTCCCGTTATTTATTTCTTGACTGTTTTCTCCGCTGTCGCCTTTAAGGCCTCAGTCATGCTTCCGCCATGCTCCGCCTGATATGCTTTCGCCTTATCAAGATGGCTCATTTTGCCTTTTTCGGGATCGTCGGCGTTAGGCCCAAGATTAGAAGGCGCATTCTTTTCCAACTCTGCAAGCCTCTTGTCCTTAAACTTGCCAACCGCAACCTCTATGCTGTCGCCTTTTTCTATCGCCTCATTAGCAACACCTTCCATCCCTTCAAAACCCTTAGCCTCATTTAAGATAGCAAGGGCTCTTGTGCGTTCCTGCTTTACCCCTGTATCCAGATTCGCTTTGGCGCCGGATTCCCTGCCTTCTTTTAAAAGGGCATC
>JAUYDB010000290.1 GCA_030691985.1 Candidatus Omnitrophota bacterium
GGGGGAGAGGAAATTATGAGGGAATTCCCTCTCCCCTTTAGGGGAGAGGGCAAGGGTGAGGGGTAGGCAAAGATCGAATCTCAAAATGTAATCACCGTCGGGCATTAAGCTCTAATTTGGACGCAAGTGATTGTGTCCCCCTATTTCCCTGAGAAAGGATCACGAGGATGACGTTATCTAAATTCTATATGAATAAAAACAGGCTTGAAGCGCTCGTCGACGGGATATTCGCCATAGTGATGACTCTCTTGGTTATGACGGTAATGGTTCCTCAAAGGCAGGCGGTGCTGACTGATATCGGCTTCGAGGCGATGATGTGCTCCAGATTTCACGATATCTTCAATTACGCGCTCAGCTTCATTCTTCTGGCCATATTCTGGATTCAGCATCACGAACAGTCCCATTTCATCAGACAGACGGATCGCACGCACATATGGATAAATATCTTTACCCTTCTCTTTATCGCGCTATTCCCGTTCTCTACTTCTCTTGTCAATGAATTTCCCGAACGGGACGCCGCGGAACTTTTATTCGGAGTCAACATGCTTATAGTCGGTATCTTATTTTACGTTAACTGGGCCTACGCGACAAAAGACAGGCATCTTGTAGATGGCGGCATTACCGATGCGCAGATAGCTGTTGGACGAAACAAATGCAGATTTTTTCTGGCGATAGCGGTGACAGCGATTATTTTGTCGCAGGCGCACCCTTCTATATCCGCGGACGTATTTTGGCTGATACCCGCCATGGCGGTTTTCGAATCCTTTTTCAGAAATCGGGCGAAGTCTTGAATCGTTTCCGATAAAAATCACGAATGGCACAAGAGAAGGTAAGATTACACGCGCCTGTAGCGTAACGGATAACGCAATGGCCTCCGAAGCCATGTATGGCAGTTCGATTCTGCCCAGGCGCGCCATGTACCACTCGCGACAACTGTCTATAGCTATCGCTCGGGCTGCGCCCCGAACCCGAGGAATGAAATGACGAGTGGTTCGGGGCTGCGCCCTGCACCTGACGAATGAAATGAGGAATGGTGCAGGGTACATGGCACGGCCATGACGCGTGGTGGGAAAATGGGGGACACCCATTTTCATGCAGGTTTTATTGATAAAAAATGAGTGTCCCCCATTTTTATCTCGACAGAAACAGGTATTGTGTCCCCCTATTTCGGGGTTGACAGCAGATGAAGAAAAAGATTTTTATTATATTTATTATTCTGGTTGTAACAATTTCCGGAATAATAACTTATCTTAACCTTAAGATCCTGCCTACCAAGATCAAGGCGCTGATTGTAGGGGGCCTTGAAGAGGCCACGCAGAAGAAGGTGATCCTGGGGTCCGTCAGCCTTAATATATTTAAAGGGCTCGTCCTGAGGGACCTGATAATATATGACGGCAATGTCGCCATATTTAACGCCAAAGAGACCTCCTGCGTTTTTCTGATCCTTCCCGTCTTTAAAAAAGAGATAATAATCCCGTATGTAACTATTAGGTCTCCTGAGCTGTTTGTGGAGCGCTTGCCCGACGGGTCCGTCAACATAATGGATCTCTTCAGGAAGCCGCTTCTTCTCCGGAAGCGCGGTTTTAAGATATTCGTATATAAGATCGAAGTAAGGGATGCGCGCGTCAATTTCCATGACAACACGCTTGACCCGCCGTTTGTAAAAGAGATAAAGAAGCTGGATTTGAAATTGGCCCTGTCTTTGCCTAATAAAGTGAAATTCGATCTCGACGCGGAGGCCTCATCGGACCATCCGATAAGGCTGAGCTTGTCCGGAGAATACGATATGCTGAGAAAAGAGCTTACGGCGGCCGCCAACATAAAAGATCTTCCGCCGAAAGATTTCGAAAGATATTACAATAACGCCGCCTTTCCGCTGCCGCAAGGGAGCTTAGACGCCGGATTATCCCTGCGCTATAAAGATAATGTCCTTGGGCTGGACCTGGATGCCAAAAGCGCCCGCCTCCTGTTCGCGAAAGACGGTTTTTCGGCCAGTTTAGATTCGGCCATCAAATCCAATTTCAAATATGATTTTACGGATAGGGCGCTTAAATATAACGGGGGCCTTCATGTCAATGATCTCAAGCTCTCAGGGGTGCCGGGCGTTGGAAATATAGAGAACGTGAAGGGCGATATAATATTCAGCGATTCAGGGCTGTCCTCTGATAATATATCGGCTTCAGCCTTTGGCGTACCGGTCAGGGCAGGTATCAAGATAACGGATTTTAACGAGTTACCGCTCGACATCGACTTAAGCTCCGACCTTGGATTGGCCGCGCTTCAAAAGATATTGAAAGATAATTTCGCCGTTCATTTACCGGCCGAAGTCCGCGGCGAGGGCAGGATTCATATTACGATGCGGTACAAAATACCGGAAGCGCGCGTAGTCTACGTTAACGGTTCTCTTGATGTGCTTGGCGCAGCGGCAGATATCGGGAGAAACAAGGCAAATTTTAACAACATTAACGGTAAAGTCGAGTTTACGCCGAATCAGGTGAAGTGGTCCGGCCTTACGTTTAAGCATATCGACAAAGAATACGGGACATCCGGGACGCTTACAAATTTTGAGGCGCCGGGCGTGCAGATGGAGCTATATTCCGAAGGGCTTTCGCTTAACACGGTTTTTGCCGTCAACGGCGGACTGTTGACTTTCTCGAAATTCGCGGGAAGATATCATGATTCGGAATTTTCAATGAGCGGCGATATGGATATCTCCGATAGCGCGGAATTGAAGGGCGACATAAAAGGGGTGTTGGATGTCGAGCTCGCAGATCTTAAAGAACCTCTTAAAAAGTTTGAGGAAAGACTGGAAAAATTAAAACCGTCAGGCCGTCTGCGCGCCGATTTCAGCCTTGCGGGGAATGTCCGGGATATTAAATCGTGCGCCATCGAGGCGAGGTTATCGGCCGAGCGGCTTTCCGTCCGTGATTTTAAATTTTCGGACTTTGCCATGTCTTATGTCCAGAAGAACGGCGTTGCCGATGTGATATCGATGCGTTTATCTTTATACGGCGGCGAGATAACGGCCGCGGGGAGAATAGACCTCGTGTCCGCGGATATGCCGTATTCCGCCAGCGCCGACATTCAGGGCCTGAGGCTTGAGCGGCTGAAAACCGACACGGCCTTCAGGGACAATGACATATCCGGAAGCCTCCGGGCGAAGGCCGAAATAAGCGGCCCGTCGAACGATATATCCAGACTCGAGGGCGCGGGGCGGATAAATATCACTGACGGCAAGCTGTGGCAATTGAATCTTTTTAAAGGGCTCGGCATTTTGCTGTTCTCAAGAGATTTTTCTAACATAGTTTTCAGCGAAGGCAGCTGCGATTTTCTCATTAAAGATAAATCTATCTCTACCGATAACATCATGTTTAAGAGCGGCCTCATATATATGTACGGCGCAATAAAACTGGGTTTCGACAAATCTATCAATGCCGCGTTGAAGGCCCAGATCGAGGAGGAGGCCGTTGAAAGCGGCGCGGCGGTGAGAAACGTAACTGCCGCGATAGAAAAGTACAGTTTTATCGAGATTACGGGAACACTGAAAGAACCAAAATATAGGATAGCCCCGGACGTTGCCGATATACTGGAAGACCTCAAAAACATGTTTTTTTGAAATTTCGCCCCCTACTCTTGCAAAAGTCAGATTTTATGATACACTTGCTGTAACATAAAGAGGCCTTGTGAACAGGAAAAGGTTGTCCATAGTATTGACGGCGCTTTTTTTAGTTCAAATAGTCCCCTTCACGAAAATATTTTGCGAGGAAGCGGTCCTTCTCAACCCTTCGACTTTGCTCAGGGTTGATACTGAGCTAGGTCGAAGTATCAATCCCTCGGCTAAAGTTCCCAGCATATATTTTAAACAGATTTACGGCATCATGTGCATGGCGCTGTCCATATATAAAGCGGACGCCGTCCGACATTCCTCCAAAGAAGACCTTATAAGAAGGTATGATGGCGCCTTCCCGGATCGGTCGGCGCGTTTTGACCTGAACAATATCGATATCGGGAAGAAGGGGTGGACGCGCTACTATCCGTTTGCGGCCGGCAATAAAAATTTCATAGCGAGGATATTCCTTACGGAAGAAAGGTTTTACCAGCCGAATGCGCCCGTCCTGTTTCAGGCGCATATAGATAATCCAGCCGTAACTATCCAGATACTGCCGGGGGTGAATGAAATATTGAGAGGGTGTCAGATAAAGCCGCACCCCGCGATTTACCCCGCCACCGAAATCGCCGCAAGCCCATAAAAACCTCACACACATGATCGAGATAATGAAAAACGACGGCTATAGTATGCGTGTAAAGTATTTCCTGATAGTATCGGCCGCGGTTTTATCCGTTATCCTTTCCGCCTCGGTTTCCTTTTCTCAAAATGAGGAAGAGGCGCAATACAGGAAGTTTAAACTTGAGAATGCCTCGTGCGATGTCGGCCTTCTTTACAAAAATACGCCCGAAGGGACGGGGCTCGGAATATCAGCCATAGCGACCGGGAAGGGCGCTCAATTCAGGAGATGGAAAGTTACGGAAATAAAACTCTGCATAGACGGCAGGATTCTCAAGGCCGAGGGGATTAAGAAGTTTTATGTGAGGGAGGAGTCTTTCTGGCGCGTTCCCGCGGCGGTGCTCTTCGTTGCGCTCGGCATAGCCGATAGCGGTAATGGCAGCGGCCTCGAAAATGGTATCGGCAAAGCGGGCGTGGCCCTGGGCATGGGGTTATTGGCGCTGCAGGCCAAGGGAGACATAGAAGGCAAGAGGGCTTTTTTTAATCTCGACAAGAAAACCGCGGAAAATATACAAGACGGCAGGGACGCCATCGAGATAAGGATAGAGGACGAAAGGCTGCATCTTAAGGATACGATAAAAATAGGCATACCGAAAATCCGCTCCGGAGCGGCCGTTAAAGACGATTACAGCAGGATGGGGCAGGACGATTTAATCAAGCTGGTCGATACATTAAAATATGAAATCGAATCCCTGGAGAAGGAGCAGGCCTCTTACAAATACGGCGCCGATCCCGGGTATGACCGTATCCAGAGAGAGATAGAAGAACTGCAGGCGAGGCGGGGCATGGCGTATAACAGATGGCTTGAGAAGCGATGATGAGACGGTGAAGTCCATTGACAAAACCGCCGAAGTCTCTTATAATCCTTAATAGTTATAAACTGAGGTAAGCCGCATGAGATTATTTGTTGTGTTGATGCTGGTATTTCTGGCGGGCTGCTCGTCCGCGCAGATGCGCAAAGAGTTTATGAGCATGTCCCCGAGCGATGTTACAGGCGCCCGGAACAAATATACGAAAGTCTTGGATATGTCCGCCGCCGAATGTCTTGACAAAACCCGCGCGATCCTGAAGGAAATGGGCGCAGTGATAGTCAAGTATGAAAAAAATAATTATTTTATAGCGGCCGATCAGTTCGAAACGTTCTTCCGCTCCTGTGTAAATACCACGGAGGTGGGGATCGTATTTAAAGAGCTCGAGGCAAATAAGACGCAGGTGGAAGTTGCCTCGGACTCCCCCAACCTCGCCGGCTCCGTTGCATTAGAGCTATTCACAAAACTGGAAAACAAGGGCCCCGCGGTGAAAAAAGAAGAACCGGTAAAATAATTCCCACCCAAAAATTTTCTAAGTCACTCTTTTTGTAATAGATCAGAGTTTTAAGAGACGGTGATAAAAAGGGGTCTGACCCAACGCGTCCATTATGCGGTGAATGGGTCTGACCCCTTTTTACTTTTTACAGATAGCTTGCTATGCCAAAAACTGGGGTCAGACCCATTCAATAAGCAATAGACGCGCTGGGTCAGACCCCATTTTTCTTACGAAGCTCTTATAACGCTGGGCTATTACCTCTTTTTCGTGTTATAATAATGCCCTAAGGAGGGATAGGGATGTTTTTTAAATCCATAAGGTTTAAGGTTGTCCTGCTCTACATAATAATCTTGACGATTACTCTCTTGTCGTTCGGAATAATAATATACGGCAGCCTTTACAAATCTCTGTATGACGATTTTGACGACCTCTTAAGCTCTAAGGCCGAAGGCGTCGTAAATTCGATTAACGCCTACTGGCAGGCGAGGGATGCCGAGGCGGATTACGATATGGCGGCCCCGAAAGCGTCGGAAGGCCCGTCCGCGAAAGAATTTATGGCCATCGCGCAGAATTGGGTCGAGGAGAAGCGCAAAGCCCCCGACCCGATGAGCATATTTGTGCAGATATTGAGCCCCGCCGGCGAGAGGATGATCTCATCAAAGCTTATGCCGCGCATCCCTTCGCTTGACAAAGAAGACATGGAAGACGTTCTGGCCGGCGAAGAGAGTTTTGACACGGTCAGGGGCGAGACCTTTGACGGCAGGCGGATGAAGTTCAGGATATGCACCAGGCCGGTTACCGAAGATGGCAGGGTCGTATATATCGCGCAGACCGTCGGGCCGGTAGAGCTGCTTTCGGTCGCGTTGAAAAACTTACGGCTGATATTGTTTGTGATGGTTCCCCTCGCGATATTTTTCGCGGCCATGCCGGGGATGCTGCTTATCAAAATGACGCTGCGCCCTGTTGACAGGATGATAAATACGCTGCGGCGGATAACCGCGGAGAATTTAAAACTCAAGATTCATATTCCCGATACAAGAGATGAAGTCAGGAGGCTGGCCGATACGTTTAACGATATGATAGAACGGCTTGACCGTTCGTTCTCATCTCAGCAGAGGTTCATCCGGGAGATATCCCAAGAACTTAAAAGCCCCATGCAGGCCTTTAAGGAAGAGCTTGATACGATGCTTGCGAAGGAGTTCTCGCTCCCGGAAAGCAGCGCCGTTTTATCGAAGGCCTCGAAAGAGCTGGGCCGATTCTCAAAATTGATAGAAAATCTTTTAACTTTAAGCCGGTTCGACAGTAACCTTCTGGTGCTCGAGATAAAGAAGGTGAATTTAAGCAGTCTCGTTGAATCTGTTGCCGGTAATATGAGAGCCTTAGCGGGAGAGAAGGGGATCGATCTGTGCCTGGCATGTTCTGATAAGGTGATCCTGGACGGAGACGAAGCTCAACTGAAGCAGCTTGTGATCAATCTATTGGATAACGCTGTCAAATACACAAAGCGCGGCGGGAAGATAACGGTTACGGTCTCAAAAGACAATAGGCAGGCTACCGTTGCCGTGAGCGATACGGGGATCGGGATACCGGAAGACGAGACCGATTACATATTCGACCGGTTCTACCAGGTGGCCAGGACGCGCAATAACGATTCCGGCGGCTTTGGCCTCGGTTTAAGCAGCGCCAAGTCGATCGTAGAAGAGCACAAAGGGGCGATCTCGGTTGAAAGCCAGTATGGTAAAGGATCTACATTCATAGTCACTCTTCCGTTATCATATCCCGGGTAAGTTCTGGAAATAGGGGGACACAATACCTATTCCCCTGCACAAAATCCCAAGGAAATAGGTATTGTGTCCCATAGCTGTCCAAATTGGCGCAATTTCCCCCTCACCTTACTCCTCTCCCCCTAAAGGGGGAGAGGAAATTATGAGGAAATCCCCTCTC
>JAUYDB010000300.1 GCA_030691985.1 Candidatus Omnitrophota bacterium
TTTTTATCAGATACTTCACCCCGTTAGACCTCCAAATAACTTTAAATTTATTTTCAAGCTCGTGTCTTGTATGCCTCGGCCTTATCAGACGCCACCGCTTCGACCTCTGCGTAATAAACTTGAAGAGGTCTAACGGGGTTCACTTGCGAATCTCCTTCGCGTGGGCAACAAGGTAGAGCACCGCCATCCTTACGGCAATACCATTTGTTACCTGTTCCAATATGACTGAATGTGCGCCGTCGGCGACTTCGCTGGATATCTCGATACCTCTGTTTATGGGGCCGGGGTGCATGACTACTATTTCTTCGGCCTTCTTGCATTTAGCGAGACGTTCCTTAGTTATGCCGTATTGCCTGAAATATTCTATTTTCGACGGGAAGGCCACTATTTCATCCCGTTCAAACTGCATTCTTAATACGTTTATCGCGTCGGCGTCTTTCAGCGCTTCGTCCACATCGTCGGTAACATTCACGCCCATCTTTTCTATGCCTTCCGGGATTAAAAGCGGCGGGGCGCAGACGGTTACTTTTGCGCCGAGTTTTGTGAGCCCCCATATATTTGATCTCGCAACGCGGGAATGGGCGATATCGCCTATTATGCTGACATTGAGTCCTTCGATCCTGCCGAATTTCTCTTTTAGCGTAAACATATCGAGAAGCGCCTGTGTCGGGTGCTCGTGCCATCCGTCGCCGGCGTTTACGACGCTTGACTTAACCGCTTGCGCCAAAATATTCGGCGCGCCCGAACAGTTATGCCTGACGACTATTATGTCTATTTTTAGGGCCTCAATGTTCCTGCCCGTATCTATTAAAGTTTCGCCCTTAGTGACACTTGACGAGTCTGTCGCGATATTTATAACGTCGGCGGATAGCCTTTTTGCGGCCAATTCAAAAGACGTCCGCGTTCTGGTCGAGGGTTCATAGAAAAGGTTAACCACTGTCTTCCCCCGGAGGGCCGGGACCTTTTTGATTTGGCGGGTCGTGACTTCTTTAAAACTTGCTGCGGTATATAAAATAAGATCTATCTCTTCTTTTGAAAGATACTCTAATGCCAAAAGGTCTTTTTTCGTCCAAACAATTTTATTCGTACTTATCTCGTCCTTCATCCCTCGTACCCTTCGGGTAGGCTCCGCTCTCTCGTCCTTCGCTCCTATCCCTTTTCACAAATAACAACTTCGTCTTTTCCGTCGGATTCCGTAAGCTTCACTTCAATGTCTTCTTTTAAAGAGGTTGGAACATTTTTCCCGACGTAATCCGGCCTTATGGGAAGCTCTCTG
>JAUYDB010000306.1 GCA_030691985.1 Candidatus Omnitrophota bacterium
GTCTTGGCCCCATATACGCGCAAAGGCATAAAATATTCCCAGGAGAGGATAACGCCGCTCAATATAACTAAAATCCTTTCCAAGCACGTTGGTACAGGAGGCATGGTGATAGACCTTTCCTGGAATATCGAGTGTGTCGACATGCTTAACTGGTGCCATAATAACAGGGTCTTATATGTTAATACCTCCGTTGAGGAGTGGGACCCATACGCGGCTATTCACAATAAGAGCCCGTTTAAAAAATCGCTATACTATAAACAGATGGAGATACGCAAAGTTGTTTCAAGGTGGAACGACGGCTCAACGACCGCGGTGCTGGACCATGGCGCGAACCCCGGGCTTATTTCGCACTTTGTGAAGAGAGGGCTCGTTGACATGACCAAGGCGGCGATCAAAAATAATAATACGCCTAAGAAAGACGTGAAGATGCTCGAACGGCTTATAAGGCAGAAAGATTTTGCCCGTCTCGCGATGAAGCTGGGGGTCAAGGTTATCCACTGCAGTGAGCGCGATACCCAGATAACAGACAGGCCGAAGGAGGTAGATGAATTCGTCGGCACCTGGAGCATAGAGGGTTTACGGGAAGAGGGCACGGCGCCGGCCGAGATCGGTTGGGGGACTCACGAGAAAGAATTTCCCAGGCACGCCCACACCCCGCCATACGGCCCTAAAAACCAGATATTTCTCTCTCAGATGGGCATCAATACACTGGTGCGTTCATGGGTGCCCTATTGCGAGATCGTCGGCATGGTAATCAGGCACTCGGAGGCGTTCTCGATCTCGGATTATCTGACGGTATGGGAAAGCGGCAGGGCGGTATACAGGCCCACCGTACACTACGCGTATATGCCGTGCAATGATACTCTGTCATCACTGTATGAGCTTCGCTCCAGGAATTATGAATTGCAGTCCAGACAGCGGATAATGAGTGACGAGATAATAAAAGGAGAGGATATCCTGGGGGCCCTCATCATGGGGCATAAATATAATTCATGGTGGGCAGGCAGCATCTTAAGCATCGAGGAGTCGAGGAGGCTCCTGCCGCATCAAAACGCCACCACAACACAGGTGGCCATCGGCGTGGTGGCGGCGGTGACGTGGATGATAGAAAATCCTAATAGAGGCGTATGCCTGCCGGACAACCTGCCCCATGATTATATATTAAATATCGCGAAGCCGTATCTAGGTAAATTCGTATCGGAACCGTCGGACTGGACCCCCTTTAAAAATTACCAGATATTTTTCAAGGAAAACCCCGATTCATATCTGGATAAAAATAATCCCTGGAGCTTTAAAAATTTTCTTTTTAAAGACTGAAAAAATGGGGTCTGACCCAGCGCGTCTATTGCTCATTGAATGGGTCTGACCCCATTTTTGGGCATAGCAAGCTATCCATAAAAAGGGGTCAGACCCATCCACGGCTTAATAGACGCGTTGGGTCAGACCCCATTTTACAGGCTGCGCAATCTCATCTTTAGATTGCTTCGCCCCTACGGGGCAATGACTAGTCTCGTCGAGCTTCTTATAGCACTGAACTGTTACGATTTCCTTGCATATTTATGATTTTGTGGTATAATATTATTGTATATTGAATTTATACATAAATATTTATATATAAAATTTTCTGCTTCATTTTTAAAGCGATCGAGGTAAAAATGTTTACCAGGAAAATACGTGAGCTGAGAAAGAGAATGAAGATATCGCAGGAAAGGCTTGCGCGCCTGAGCAATGTTTCCCTTAATACGATAGTAAAGATCGAGTCGGGGGAATCAAGGCATCCTACAATCCAAACAATGGCCGGGATCGCCAGGGCGCTGGGGATTTCTGTAGATGAATTAATCAAAGGGGAATAGAGAAGGAAACGATCGTGGCGAGGCAAAGGAAATCTTTAGGCGAGAGTTTGGTGGAAGAAGGCATCATAACCGCCGAGCAGCTGAAGCAGGCGCAGGAGGAAGAGAGCCGCAGAGGGTTGCGCCTGACCAAGGCCCTCGTGAAACTCGGCTTTATCGCGGAGGATGACCTGGTATCGTTTTTGAGCGAGAAGTTAGGCGTGCCGAAGATAGAGCTCTCAAATTATCTTATCGACCCGAAGATAGTGGAGCTTGTCCCGGAAGAGCTTGCCAGAAAATACGAGCTGATACCCGTCTTAAAAATCGGCAGTCGTTTGACCTGCGCCATGGCAGACCCCTGGAACATACTTGCCCTCGACGAGGTCAGGGCCAGGACGGGCCTCGTCATCGAACCTTCAGTGGCGGGCGAGACCGAGATAAAGAAGGCCCTGAACGAGCATTACGGCGCGAAGGGCTCTATGGAAGATTTGATAAAATCGATCGATGAAAAGAAATTGGGGATAGGGGCGGATAAGGAAATAGACATCAAAAAGTTAAAGGGAATCGTCGAAGAACCCGTTGTCATAAAGCTTGTCAACCTTATCGTCATGAGGGCTGTCAAGGAAGGAGCGAGTGACATACACATAGAGCCGGAAGAAGAGACCCTGAAGATAAGGCTCAGGGTAGACGGCCTCTTGCATGAGATCGAATCTCCCCCCAAACACCTTCAATCCGCTATTGTTTCAAGGATCAAGATAATGGCCGATCTCGATATCGCCGAAAGGCGTATCCCGCAGGACGGCAGGTTTACCATGAAGATGGAAGGCAAGCAGATCGACGTGCGCGTTTCCTGCGTGCCCACTATATACGGGGAAAATGTTGTCATGCGCCTTTTGGACGCGTCGAGCGCCCTACTTACACTGGAAGAGCTGGGATTTTCTAAACAGATGCTTGAGAGGTATAATAAGCTTATTATAAGGCCGCACGGCATAATATTGGTCACAGGGCCGACCGGAAGCGGAAAGACCACCACGCTTTATGCCTCGTTAGACAAGATAAACACGGCCGAAAAAAACATCATAACGATCGAAGACCCTGTGGAGTATAAGCTTGCCGGTATTCGTCAGATTCAGGTAGATACAAAGGTGGACCTCACCTTTGCCAACGGTCTTAGGTCTATATTGAGACAGGACCCTAATATCATAATGGTGGGAGAGATAAGGGACCTTGAAACCGCGGAGATCGCCATACAGGCCGCGCTCACAGGGCATCTTGTCTTCTCCACGCTTCACACAAATGACGCGCCGGGCGCGATGACGAGGCTGACGGATATGGGCGTGGAGCCGTTTCTGGCCTCGTCTTCTGTCATAGCCGTGCTCGCGCAAAGGTTGGTGCGTAAAATCTGCGCCGGTTGCAAGGAGCAATATGAGCCGACGAAGGAGGCGCTCAAGGATATAGGATTGCTGAACGAACGACAAAACACTGTATTCTACCGGGGCAAAGGCTGCCCCAAATGCATGAATACCGGCTACAAGGGGAGGATCAGCATATATGAGCTGATGATCCCGGATGAGAAAATTCACAACGCTATCGTTGCCAAAGCGCCGTCGGACGAAATGCGAAAACTTGCCCGTTTGGCCGGGATGATAACGCTGATGGAAGACGGTATAGTAAAGATCCGCGAGGGAGTGACTTCTGTTGAGGAAGTGTTGAGGGTGACGAGGGAGGAGTGAGAAAGCTTTCAGCTGATAGCTGACAGCTCAAAAGGAGTTCACGTGCCAGTATACAATTATAAAGCGCGCGGCGCGGACGGGAAACGCGTAAACGGCGCGATGGAGGCCGCGACAAAGGCCGAACTCATCGACAAGCTGCGCAAGATGGGCTACATGACGACGAGCGCCGTTGAGAGCCTGCCCGGCATGAAGCTTGGCTCGCTATTGGAAAAGTTGAAGCGGATAAGTTCCGACGACATGCTCATGTTCTATATCCAGCTCTCCAACATGATATCGGCCGGAATAACCATTCTTATGAGCCTCTCTACGCTCGCTAAGCAGACCGAGAACAAGGCATTGAGGGAAGCCATCGGCGGCGTCTCGAGGCAGGTCGAGGCCGGCAACGGCCTTTCGAATGCCTTCGCGGCGCAGCCCCGTTTATTCTCCAAACTTTTTGTGAATATGATAAAGGCGGGAGAGGCGAGCGGCAGGTTAGATACCGTCCTGATGAGGTACGCCAAATTTTTTGAAAACCAGGAGGACCTTAAGCAAAAAGTTAAGGGCGCCATTTTCTATCCGATGATACTTATGTTCGCCGGCGTGGCGGTTACGCTTTTTATAGTTACTGTGGTAATCCCGCAGTTTGCCGAGATATATATGAAAGTGGGCATAGCCCTGCCGGTACCGACGCTCGTTGTCTACGGGATCGGCATAGCTATCAAACGTTACTGGTATTTGCTGATCGCGCTTACCATAATATTGGCGGCAGCCTTAAGATACTATTTTAAGACGGAAAAAGGCGCGCTTTTCCTTGATACGCTGAAGTTACGCCTTCCCGTCATAGGCCCTTTATATCGCAAGGTAGCCCTTGCCAGGCTCACAAGGACGCTCGGCACGCTTCTTGGAAGCGGTGTCCCGATACTCCAGTCGCTGGACATAATAAAAGAGGTTGTGGAAAATGAGGTGCTCGCGCGCGTCATAACGAACGTGAGAAAGAGCGTCGAGAGGGGCGAGCGGATGTCCGAGCCGCTTAAGGTAAGCGGGGAATTCCCGCCGGACGTCATCCAGATGATTGCCGTTGGCGAGGAGTCCGGCAGCTTAGACGTGATGCTGGACAAGATAGCCGATTTTTATGACATGACGGTCGCTTACGCCATCAAAAAATTGACAGCGGTCATCGAGCCGGTATTTCTTGTGATAATCGGCGGCATGGTGGGGTTTATAATGGCTTCGATGCTTTTGCCGATGTTCGATATGATAAAGGTGTTGAGGCGTTAGAACAAATGAGAAGGCAAAGGGGGTGAGGAGAGTGAGGGCTATCGAAATATTTGTCGCAAACTCCGCGTTATTATTTCTTATCGTGGGCTCTGTGCTTATGCTTTCGCCGGCATTATTCAGGAAGGTTTCCGATTTTTTTAACCGGACGATCGTTTCAATCGATGAGACGATGCTGCGCCGGCCGGTCGGTATCCTCTTCCTTGGGGTGTCCATTTTTTTATGGTACGTGGCGTTGTATAAATTATAAATTATTTTTCAACCTAAAGAAAGGAGAATGAAATGTTAAAAAAAGGGTTTACACTGATTGAGCTTTTGATCGTAATAGCGGTGATAAGCATCCTGATCGGCATAGCGCTGCCGAGGTTCAAAGGGATGCAGGATGAAGGGAACAGGGCCAGGGCAAAGGGCGAATTGAGGACTCTCCAGACGGGGGTAGAGAGCTTCAGGATCCATAGCGCTAACAGCGCGCTGCCTACGGCGCTCGGCAATCTGACATCCGCCACTCCTAATATCATAGGTAACGCCCTTCCTACGGATTCATTTAAACAGGGCACTAACTACGGATACGGCACTAATGGAAGTTATTACGCCATCTGGTCGGCGGGGATAGACGGCACCGCGGGTGTTACCGGCATAAGCAATGCCGGGGTTATCACCGGTACGGCCGGGGACGACATATACGTTACCAACGGCGATGTCGCGGCGGGAGGATAGCGTTGAATTAGATTGAGTTTGTGTTTACCGTGTACCGTGTACCGTTGGCCGTTGAACGTGTACGGTAAACGGTCAACGGTAAACGAAAAGCGCATCTTTGACTATGAGGTATGATGTTTGAAAGCAAAGGATTTACGCTGCTGGAAGTTATGATAGCGCTGGTCGTGCTTACATTAGGCGTAATCGGCATAATGTGGGCATTCAGCACCGGCATGTACGCGACAACGGACGTGGAAAATGTCGATCTGGCCCTGAATATCGCCCAGGCGAAGATGGAGGAGATAAAAAATACACAATTCGCGACCCTCGCGGATAGCGGCCCCACTGCAGATCCAAATTTTTCGAAATTCAATACGACCGTCAATGTCGCTGAAGGCCAAAACCCAATGCAGGTAGATGTGACGGTGGCATGGACTGTCAAGGGCGGCCAGACAAGCATTGCCTTGACGACGCTGATGGCAGACTATTAGAAAGCTATTACTCTGTTAAGTTAATTTTTGATAATACTTTCCCCTCTCCCCATGGGGGAGAGGGATAGGGTGAGGGGGAAAAGATCGAGTAACATTTACCCCTCATCCTAACCTTCTCCCCAAAGGGGAGAAGGGATTTCATATCAGAAACTAATTTAACAATGTACTATAAGCCGCAGAAAGCTAATGAATGAAAAAGGGATTAACATTAATAGAGCTGATGATTACTATCGGAATGTTTGTCGTTCTGACAGCAGTGACAGTGTATATTTTGATCGCGGTTTTACGAAGCTGGTCAATCCAGGAGACAAGGTCAGGTATTGATATAAGCCTGGATAGCGGCATGGAAGAGATGGTAAGGGACTTGAGAGAGGCAAGGGATCTAGGCGAGGGAAGTCTATATAATAATAAGGATGAGATAAGGTTTACCCAGGACCAAACCGCTTATTATGTCTATTACCTTTATAACGCATCCGATTCTTATGGCCTGCCCTTCGATCAAAGTTTATTATATCAGATAAAAAAAGCCGCTCTTACCGGCGGAATGGACGGCACTTTTACTTATGGTTCAGGAGACATTGAGGTTACAGATGTATTGCCGCCGACAACCTCAGATTTATCTTTCAGCTCTAATTTAGTCACCATAGATGTGAGTGTTAAAAGGCGCGATGAAACCATTAGATCAAGGACGCAAGTGAGGCCGAGGAATTTGTGAAGACCATAGACCGTAGACCAAAGACCAAAGACCAGAGGGGCGTGGTATTGATTCTTACCTTTGTTATTATGGCCGCGCTTACCGCCATTGTCACTTCTTTTTTGTATATGACATCTATTCAGACCAAGGGCGCGGGGTACGATATTTTAAGGTCAAAGGCATTGTGGTTGGCTGACGGAGGGCTGCAAAAGGCTTTATATACTTTAAAAAACGATGCCACTTATCAAAGCACCCCCACAACCATTACCGGATATCTGGGCAGCGGCTCTTATTCCGTAAGCGCCGTTAAAAACGGCAGTACTTATACCTTTACCTCCATTGGCACGGTTAATACGATCAGCAGGAAGGTAGTGGCAGGCGCGTCCCTTACTTCCTCGGTTTTAGTGCGCAGTATTCATGCCGATGGCAGTACCGTTGATTTTAACGGCTCAACCGGGGTGATAAACGCCAATATAAGCTGTCACGTGCATGTGACGAATTATGCGGGCATGACCATAAACGGAACTCTTACCGAAGATTTTCCTATGATTAATCCCACTTTAGATTTTGATTACTATCAGAGTCTGGCTTCTGCCTCCGGCCAGCTTGTCGTCGGTAGTAAGACCTTTCAAAACGGCACATACAGCGGGGTGTGGTATGTAACCAGAGGTGTTACGATAGGAGATAACGCTATAATAAACGGCTCGATCTTTTCCGACAGCGATATTCAATTTACCGATAAGGCGGATAATGTCCAGATAACCCCCAACCCTCTCACTAATTATCCCGCGCTTGCCGCCAAAAACAATATGAGCACCAGTGCCACCGGTATTCCCGGCGAAAGGATAGGATTACAGAATAGCACCATAAACGGGTTGATTGTAACGCAAAATAATATCACCCTGGACGATGTGAAAAACTCCACTTTCAACGGCACAATATTGGCGGGCAGCAACTTTTCGATGGGTAACGGAAGCGGCATTATCATTAATTATGATAGCGATGTTTTCGCGCCCATGCCGCCAGCTTTTACATATACTGCCGGCGGCGACCTGATAGTTATGTTCCAGAAAGATTGGAATGAGGTTGTGCCATGAAAATGGGTCTCAAATGGATTTTTAAAAAAGACTACATCATCGGCCTCGATATCGGCTCTTCTTCCGTAAAAATCGCGCAATTTGCGGAGACAGAAGGCGGGCTTTGCCTTGTCCGAGCCGAACTAAAAGAGATCGGTTCCTCTGCGGATAACGAAGCGCTCGACAAAGAGATCGTTTCGGCGATAATATTTTTATTCAGGGGCATTGATATCAGGAAGTCCACGGTCATCGTAAGCATCAATTGCCCCCAAACCGCCATAAAAATGGCGGCAGCGCCTTACATGCCAAAACCGGAACTTCGGGAAGGAATAGAGCTCGAATCGAAGAATTATTTTCCGTTTTCTACAGAGAACGCCTTTTTAGACGTCGAAGTGATAAAGGATGTGTTCGATAAAGGCGCCAGGAAATATGAGGTGATAGTCGCCACGTGCCCTGTAACGACGGTGTCGCGGTATCTCGCGCTATTAGGAAAGGCCGGCATAAGGCCGGCCTATTTTGTCCCCGCCTCATATGCCATGCAGAAAGCGGCCGCCCTATCGAACCGGGCAAGCGATAAGGCAGCGGCTTTCATAGACATCGGAGAACGCAATACGGAGTTCATCATCTTAAAAGGAACCGATCCTGTCTTCTCCAGAAAAGTCCCGATTACGGGGAGTGATTTTACGAAGGCCATGACCGGAGCGCTGGTCTCTGACAGAGGCAGGACCCAGCTTACAATGGAAGAGGCCGAGAAGATAAAGCGGGAAGTGGGGATACCGCCTGAAACAGAATCAGGGATTATTGACGGGAAGATATCGGCGGGTCAAGTCCTGTCCATGCTCAGGATGCCGCTTGAACAGCTGGTAAGCGAAATAGGCAGATGCCTTGATTATTACAGGGAAGAGACCGGCAGCGGGAGAGTGGATTCGATGGTATTGTCCGGAGGCGGCGCGTCCCTCGGCGGGTTAGTCAAGTTCCTATCAGGAGAGTTGGGGGTGGAAGCAAGTATCGATGATCCCTTGAACGGGCTTAAAATGGAAAAGGGCGCCGTGCGGGAAAGGGATAAAGCGGCGCACAGATTAACTCTTGCCATAGGCGCGGCGCTCGCCGGAGCGAAAGGCATAAACCTTCTTCCGCCCGAGATGAAGGAAGAGACGAAGAGGATGGTGAAGCGCGGAACCCTGGAAGTCGTCGGCGCGGCAATTGTAGTAATAGCGGCGCTCTTTTTTATCGGGATGAAGATACAGGTCGGTAATTTCGAAAAGAGGATAGCCGTCGCGAGGTTGGAGCTTTCGAGCCTCCGGCTGCAGCTTAAAAAGGCCGAGGCGGAGGCCCTGGCCGACAAAGTGCTGGCAGACGAACCTCAATGGGAAGATGTGTTTACGGAATTCAGCAATCTTCTGCCGGAAAATATCCATATGACGAATTTAAAGATGGAGAATAATATTATTTTCGTAAAAGGGGTCGTGGCATCCGAAGACGGGGAACAGGCGCTGGCGGACTTCATACTCACGCTGGAGAAAGGCCTGTTCAGTAACGTGAAATTGGTAAGCACAAAAGATCTGGGCGAGAAGCCGGGCATAGAATTTGAACTGAAATGCTGGGTTGATTATGAGTGACTTAGGATGAAATGAAGATAGCTAATATTGAGCTGACGAAAGAAAGAATTATTATGCTGGCGGCGGCAGGGGCGGCAATCCTTGTCCTATTGGTGTATCTTGTAGTGTACGCGCCTTTGATAAGGCAGTTGAAAAAGAAACACGCGGAGTGCAAGGCCACCGAGAGCGAGACGCTCTATGCCTGTCATATCGTAGAATCGGCGGGTAAGGCCGGCGGGGTCAGGATGTTGATAGCGGAGAAGGATGTCTCGCTCGCGATAAACGAGTTGACCAACTATGGTAAGGATATAGGCGTAAATTTCGTCTCCATATTACCGAAAGATATAGTCCGGGGAAAAGACGCGCGGTATAACGTATTGCCGATAGAGATGGAGATAGAGGCTCCTGATGAGAGATTTTCAGCTTTTCTGGGTTCGCTCGACGAGCTTGAAAAGGTTCTGATAAAAA
>JAUYDB010000240.1 GCA_030691985.1 Candidatus Omnitrophota bacterium
AATACCAACAAGATAAGTGTTGAATGGCCTTATGGTCATGGGGGTTGAGCCGTATAAATTTTGTTAACTATGCGCTACGCTAAAACTTTTATGACCGTTATATTCATAGCGGCTGTAAAGCTATAGATAACTAAACCAAAAGGATTTATTCCTTGATAACAAAATTAGGCGAAGCCCCCTGGCCATAAGGCCAAGAGAGGCTTAGAGCCGGTCAATCTGCCCAATCGGGTTGAAATGAAAAATTTCCGCCTGTCGCGGCAGGACCCGTCCTGTTGCGAGGCGACCTTTTATACGCTCCGCACTTTTGATAAACCTCAGTAATTAAAAACTCCCGTACTCAATGCTCCCCCTGAACTGCGGGGGTTTATCTTCTTTTTTTACGTCCTTTGCCGTCTCTTCTTTATGCGCTATCTTTACAACGTGGACTTTTATGTTGATCGGCTCTTCCACGCCCAGCATGTCCTGCACCCTGGATTTTACAATGTTCTGGATTTTTTCGGTAGTTTCCGGAATGTTTACATCGGAAAATAGAGTCACCCGGTTTATTATAGCTATGCCTTTCTTGCCCGCCCTCACACTGGGCCTCAGTTCTTTGACCTCAGGCAGCTGTTTAAGCGCCCTTTTTATGAAGTCCTCGATTGCCGAGAGAGAAATCGTAACCTGTCCGTCGGGATTTTCGAAGGCGATGGTCTTCTCTCTCTGTAATTTCCCCATAGCTATCTGCGCAACCATTATGCTTATAAACATAAGCAGTATTCCCGTAATCCCGAGCGCAAGCCGCGTGTTCGTGCTGGAATATGTTGTATACAAAACCTCGGTTATGAATTCCTGCGGTATTATATTTAAAGCGATAATAATAAACAAAGCTCCGATAAGAAGAAACACAATGGTATAGAAAAATAGTGTAAGGCCGCTAATGAATCTCATATCTTCCTCCTCGATTTTGCATCACAGCTCATAAAACGGTTTTGGAATGAACGCCTTCAACGACGACGTCTACCTCGGACAACACCAGCCCCGTCATCTTCTCCACAGAGCGTTTCACCATCTCCTGCACTTCGTCCGCTATTTTTGGTATATCAACGCCATACTCGACTATTATAAATACCGTCAGCTTCACTTCGCTGTCCTTCGTTTCGATCTTGACGCCTCCATGCCCTCTTTTCTTGAACAGGGTTTCGAATATAGTCTTGGCCAGGCCTCCGCCCATCCTGTAGATACCCCTGATCTCCATAGCCGCCACCGACGCTATGGTAGTTATCGCGTCATTATTTATTCTGACCACTCCCAGGTCTGTCGCCCTGTCATTTTTTACTCGGTCTTTTATCATAACCCATTCCTTTTGTTTAGGTTACATAATATCGCGCTTACCATTTACCGAAAACGGTTAACGGTACACGGTAAACGTAACGTTAAGGAATTGATCGCGTTACTGGCTCTTTTCAAAAAGCCTTTCCACGAAATCGGTCGTGAATCTCCCCTTTAGGAAAGCGGGATTATTCATGACTTTCTTATGAAAAGGGATCGTGGTCTTTATCGGTTCTATCGTGAATTCATCCAGGGCCCTCTTGCATATATTTATCGCCTCAATCCTGTTCCGGCCATGGACAATCAGTTTTCCTATCATTGAATCGTAATAAGGCGATATCTCATACCCCGTGTATGCGTGCGTGTCAAGCCTGACTCCTCGTCCGCCAGGCGCGTTGAAGGTATTTATCATTCCCGGTGAAGGCATGAAATCGTTGTCCGGGTCTTCAGCGTTTATCCTGCATTCTATAGCGCTCCCTAAAAACTTAACATCTTCCTGTCTATAGGATATCTTTTCTCCGCTCGCTATACGCATCTGTTCTTTGATAAGGTCTATGCCTGTGACGGCCTCCGTAACAGGATGTTCGACCTGGATCCTGGTATTCATCTCCATAAAATAGAAAGAATCGTCCTCATCCAGCAGGAATTCTATCGTGCCGGCGTTGACGTATCCGATGCTCTTAGCGCATTTAACCGCCGCCTCTCCCATCTTTTTACGAATCTTGGCATCTAGAATAGGTGAGGGGGTCTCCTCGATAAGTTTCTGGTGCCGCCTCTGGATGGTGCAGTCCCTATCGCCAAGATGAATGACATGGCCGTGCCGATCCCCCAGGATCTGGATCTCTATATGGCGCGGCTTTTCTATATATTTCTCTATGTACACATCAGGGTTTCCGAACGCGGCCTCCGCTTCTCTCTGGGCGGTGAGGAGAGCGCTTATGAGCCGCACATCGTTGTGACAGACCCTCATGCCCTTGCCTCCGCCGCCTGAGGCTGCCTTGACGATCACGGGATACCCCATCTCTTTGGCGACCTTGATGGCTTCCTCCTTGGTCTTGATAACCGCCTTGCTTCCCGGGATCGTCGGCACACCCGCTTTCTTTGCCGAATCCTTAGCGGCCATCTTATCGCCCATGAGCCGCATATTCTCGGGAGTCGGGCCGATAAATTTTATCTTGCAGGATTCACATATTTCGGCAAAATGCGCATCTTCGGCAAGAAAACCGTAGCCCGGATGGATCGCCTCGACATCGGTGATCTCAGCGGCGCTGATAATGCTGGGTATGTTGAGGTAGCTGTTCGCGGCCGCGGCAGAGCCGATGCATATTGCCTCATCGGCATACTTGACATGTAAACTCTTTATATCGGGCTGTGAATAAACGCTGACGGTCCTTATCCCGAGCTCTTTGCAGGTGCGGATAATCCTTAACGCAACCTCGCCTCTATTAGCTATAAGTATCTTCGAGAACATGTTTTTTAGGCCGGCTCCACAACAAAAAGCACCTGCCCGAATTCAACGGGTTCGGCATTATCGACTTGTATATCCGCCACTCTCCCTTTTACCTCTGATTTTATCTCATTCATAAGCTTCATCGCCTCGATTATGCATATAACCTGGCCGACCCCTACGAGATCTCCCATGTTTATATATGGCGGAGTTTCAGGTGATGGCGCGCGGTAGAAAGTACCGACCATCGGCGCCTTTATCTCCACAACATTGCGTTTCTCGGCCTTTACATTCGGCGGTTTTTCTTGCGGCGCGTATAATTGCTGCCCGGCGGCTTCAACGGTTTTTTCATATGCCCCGCCCTGGCCCTTCTTAAGACGTATCCTTACCCCCTCCTTTTCGATTTCGAGCTCAGTAAGATTGTTCTCGTTCATAAGATTTATCATGTCTTTTATCTCTTTTATATACATCGCCTTCCTTTCATGCTGTCAATATCTCGCAGCCGCTGTTCGTAACAAGCACCATATCCTCAATCCTGACGCCGCCGAATTTCGGTAAATATATGGCCGGCTCTACTGTAAATATCATCCCCGGCCTTAAAAAACCGTTGGAACACTTTGAAATATTCGGCCTTTCATGGATATCCATGCCAACGCCGTGGCCGAGGGCATGGCCGAAATATTTCCCGAAACCCCGGCTTTGAATATATCTTCTGGCCGCACTGTCAACATCGCTAATCCTGACGCCCGGTTTTATCTTTTCTATCGCGAGCCGCTGGGCCTTTCGGACTATATCGTATATTTTTTTGAATCTATCGGACACCCTGCCCAGGGTCACCATGCGCGTCAAATCCGAATTATATGAGTTTAAACTGCATCCTATATCGATCATCAAAAAACTGTTATTCGCGATCCCGGTATTGCCCGGTCTGGCATGCGGTTTTGATGAATTTGCGCCCGATGCCACGATAGGCTCGAACGCGGCCCTTGCGCCATTTTTGATAAATAGAAGCTCGATATCTCTGCTTAACACATTCTCTGCTACGCCAGGTTTTGCGCGCTCGATCGTTATTGCCAAAACTTTTTTAGTAAGACGTATTGATCTTCTTATAAGTTCCCCTTCAGCGGGGTCCTTTACCGAGCGCAGGTCTTCTATGAAATCTTTCGTCGGCTGCAACTTTTGCCGGCCGGCTAATTTTCCCAGCCGGCAGGCCACTTCATACGGCAGATTCATCGCCTCGAAGCCGATCTTTTTTAATGCGCTCTTTTTTATAAGCGCGCAAAGAGTTTCGTAGGTCGATGCGCGCACGAGCTTTATATTAAAATCCTTTACGTTCTCTTGCGCCTCCTCGATGAATCTTGAATCGGTTATAAAATATTTTTCTTTTGCGGTAAGAAGCAGGACAGAATCCTTACCGGGAAAGCCGCATAGATACGAAATGTTCGTCTCGTTGGTTACGAGGAACGCGTCCAACCCCCTCTTGACCAGCCCTTTTCGTAAAGAAGGGATCCTCCCGCTATAATCGATAACAGGCATCATTTCTTCGCAAGGCCTATCGCCGCTTCTAATGCCAAAAGGTAGCTCTCTTTACCGAAACCCGAAACCTGCCCTTTAGCGACAGGCGCGATAAGCGATGTGTGCCGGAACTCCTCCCGCGCATATATGTTTGAAAGATGAACTTCAACGGTCGGTATATCCACTGCGCTTACGGCATCCCTTATGGCGACACTTGTATGCGTGTAGGCGGCCGGATTTATCACAATAGCGTCAAACTTGCCTTTCGCCTTGCCGATCAGCCCTACTATCTCTCCCTCGTGATTTGATTGAACGATCTCAAGGTCCGTATTAGAACCTTTCGCCTTTATCTTCAAGGCTTTATTTATTTCATTGATTGTTACCTTGCCATATACGTTTAATTCTCTCTTCCCAAGCAGGTTAAGATTAGGGCCGTGTATTACCAGTATCTTCAGCATGCTTCATCGCCTCCTCAATCAGCATTATCGGAATACCGTCTTTTATGGGGTACCGCCTGCCGCACTCGGCGCATACTATCCTGTCGCCTTCAAGGGCAACATCGGCTTTGCACGCCGGACAAGCCAGGATATCCAGAAGCTCTTTATCTATCATATTGTGACCCTCCTCGTATAATATGTCGTTTAAATTGTGAGTTGTGTGTAGTGAGTGTGCTTTACTCACAACCCACGACACAACTTGACCCAGATTTTTATATTACTGCATCACTCCCTGCGCATTTTGTACTGTGGGCTCAAACTATAAACTACGCCGCCCAAAATACTGGCTATAAAAAGCATTGCCAGCATTAGCAAGGTCAAGGCAAACGCGTTTGCCTTGCCGACAAGCCCCCCGAATAAAACTACAGTCGCGCCTTCCCTTACACCCAGGCCATTTATGGAAGGCAGGAGGCTAATAACGCTGATTACAGGCATGCGTAATAGTATATCCATAATCGGTATGCGCAGTCCGATGCTTGCCGCGGCAAGGCCGATGCCTATAAAATATACGAGTTGGCTTAACACAGATATGGCCAGCGATTTCAGCATAAGCAATTTCCGATGCCTGAACTTATTGGCTGCCTCATACACCAGGATCAATTTCTCTTTGACAGGCCTGACTAACGCGAGGAGAAAAGAAAATTTTTTGGCGAAATTCCTATTGGCCATAAATATTACGATAACGACGGATACGGCCGCAATGGCGTATATTATATTTTTAAAACTTTTGTCTATAACATCTGATTTTACGAAGAATAGCGCGGTGAACGCCATGAATATCAGTGTGAATAGGCCTATTGCCCGATCTATGAATATAAGCGCGAAGGACTCTGTCCTCGTTTTGGTCTTTCTGGACAGATAATAGGCCTTAACTACATCCCCTCCGATAGAGGTCGGAAGAAAATTATTGAAGAAGTATCCGATGATAGTAAGCGATAAAACTTCGGGATAGGTTATTCCTATATCGCCATGAGCCTCGATGATCAGCTTAAGCCTGAACGCCGCTATAGCCATGGCCAGTATGAATATCAAAAAACCGGCAGCAAATATGGCCATATTGGTATTCTTCAGGACGTTTATTATCTGGTCATACTTTCCCCTCATGATATATAGTAATATAAGGATAAAAAAGAGACTGCTAAGTCCCTTTAGAAGTATCGGGAGAATTGTTCTTTTCATGAATAATATACTTTAGCACACCGCCAATA
>JAUYDB010000284.1 GCA_030691985.1 Candidatus Omnitrophota bacterium
ATATTCGGCATCATTACGGCCGATAACATCGAGCAGGCGATCGAGAGGGCCGGAACGAAGGACGGTAATAAAGGCCGCGACGCGGCGCTCTCGGCCATCGAGATGGCGAACCTCTACGCGAAGGTATAGATTTTTCGGCACTAGTGCTTTGTTAAATTAGTTATTGATATGTAATCCCTTCTCCCCTTTGGGGAGAAGGTTAGGATGAGGGGTAAATGTTACTCGATCTTTTCCCCCTCACCCAATCCCTCTCCCCCAGGGGGGGAGGGGAAAGTATTATCAAAAATTAACTTAACAGAGTACTAGATACCTAACGACAGGCGCCGAATAAAGTAAGCGCCATCATAAAAAAAGCTGCAATAGACAATAATGCGACTTTTCTTCCGCGCAGCCTGGCGGTCAGCCTTACATGAAGGATAAGGGCATAGACGAGCCAGAGGACGAGCGAATATAACTGCCGGGAGTTATAACCCTCCCAATAAATACCATGGCTGGTCTTGGCCCAGACAAAACCGCTAAGAATAGAAATGGTCAGGATAGGAAAACCCAGGCCGATCGACCTGTAATTTAACCTGTCCAAAAAAGAGAGGCTTGGCAGACGGCCAAAAACCGCTCCCGAGAGCTTGTTCTTGATGGCTTTATCCTGAATTAGATATAACGCTGCCGCCAGCGAGGCGGCGAAAAAAGCGCAGTAACTCACATAAATCGTTATGCTGTGGATTTTGAGAAAATTAAATCCCGGCATCGCCTGAGATATCCTTCAGTATTTTATTAAAAAACTTTTTTCTCTTCTGCGGACTTTTTATTTTTTTAAGCACAACGGGCCGGATCTTTTTCATTATGCCCAGGAAGGCGCCGTATTCGGCGCCGAACGCCTTCCTTAAATTCTGACGAATCTTCTTTGCTAATGCCGGGCTTATACCGGCCGTAGATATGCTTATAGTCAAATCCCCCCTTCTTATTATTGAAGGTAAAATAAAGCTGCACTCTCCGGGAGAATCTACGACATTGACCAGTATATTCTTTTTGCGGCAATAAGCCGAAACAGCGGAATTTATCGATCTATCGGCTGTGGCGGCAATTACAAGGCAGGCGCCATTAAGATCCCGCAAACCAACGTTTCTACGGATAAAAATTACCTTCCCCGTGTCCGCCATGGTTTTTAAACCCGGCGTTATCGCCCGGCCTATTACCAGAACGCGCGCGCCGCACTCAAGAAGGCGCCGCGCCTTGCGCTCAGCAACGATCCCCGCGCCTATCACCAGGCATCTTTTATTTTTTAATTCGAGATTTACAGGATAATATCTTGTCATCTCTCTTCTACCGTATTTTTATTCTGTCCACCATATGATCGGCCAGGGCAAAGAGGCTCTCTTTGAACGCGGAATCTTCCAGCGCGCGAAGGCTCTTCTTTGCCTTAAGCGCATAAAAGGCCGCGTCATTTCTCGTTTTCGCCATCGCGCCGGAAGAGATAAATATCCTTCTTATCTCTTCGAAAGATTTTTTACTCGCCTTTTGCGCGATCAGCCCGCGGATCTTCTCTTTATCATCATCCTTATGCGCGGATATAAGATTGAGAAACGGCAGCGTCAGTTCTCCCATTTTAAAATCCGCGCCCGGATCCTTGCCCAGATCCTTAAGGCTGCCGACGAGATCCAATGAATCATCGGCGATCTGAAAGGCAATGCCGAAATTTAATCCGTAATCTTTAAACATGTCTTTTGCTTTTGCCTTGCGATCCACCGCCAGCACCCCTGCCTGGCAGGACGCGGCAAAGAGATTAGCCGTCTTATTCTTAACTATTGTAATATAATGCCTTTTCAAAAGGCCCAGATTGTCTCTCTCACAAACCTGTATGAGCTCGCCTTCGCACATCATGCGCGCGGCCTGGCTGATGCAGGACAGGACATCCGGATTATTGCATGATGATATGAGGTCAAATCCTAACGAATAAAGATAGTCCCCCAGGATGAGCGATACGTCCCGGCCCCATTTTGCGTTTATCGTGGGCTTGTTGTGGCGTATCGGGGAATGGTCTACCACGTCATCGTGGATCAACGATGCCGCATGAATCAACTCTACCGCGGAAGCGACTTTTATAACCTGATTCAATATCCGGGCCGGCTTATCCCTCATAACGGCTCCGGCCGACAGAGTCACCAGGGCCGGCCGCAGCCTTTTACCGCCTGAATGCAAAAGATAGCTGCCCAGCATCAAGATGGATTTGTTACCGCTCGATTTGATGTTGGAACTTATCATCCGCTCGACCTCGGCCAGCTCTTTAGCGATAGGCCGATAAATTTCTTTTAGTTTCATATGCTTACCTCCATGCCTAACCGGGATAGGGAAGTTACCTCGCTTCTCTCGGAACTTATCCATAGGGGCTTCGCCCCTATGGCGTTTCGTAATGCTCCTATTCGTCGCATTACTTCACTGTTACCCCTTGAGGGGGTGCCTGCACCCCCTCAAACTCCCCCAGTTGTATGGAATTATTGAAATTCCATACAACAAATTAAAATAGAATAGTTACCACAACCATAAAAATCCTATATAGCAAAATTAGGCGAAGCCCCCTGGCCTTATGTCCTAGAGGGTCGAAGACGGAAAGTTTTACTTTTTCTCTACCAAATTCTCGAACATCTCCTCGTGGCCGATCTCTTCGCCCAGTATATGACAGACGAGATTGTATGTATCGTGGTCCTTGCCGAACGTTTTCTTCGCCAGCTTATTATAGACCTCGATCGCGCCTGCTTCAGCCGTGGTGACGATTTTTATGATCTCTTTGTAATCGCTTAAGTTCCTCATCACGCCGGGATACGGGGCGTTGGCGCCCTTGGCGAGATTGCCCGGCACATTCGTTGGAAGACCGCCAAGCTCTATGATGCGCTCGGCTAACTCCGCGGCGTGCTCAATCTCGTCTTTCGCAATCTTGTCCAGAAACTCCTGCATGTCCTCATAGCCCTGTCCTTCAACCGCGCGAGCCATGTACCACCACGCGTAATACGCCAGCCACTCATCGCAATACGCCCTGTCCAGATCGCTTATAAGCTCTTTTAAATCAAGCCCTACTATCTCCCTTGCCTTTTTACCCATTTACTACCTCCTGTGGTTAGGTTACAAAATGTTACTTAAAGTTATGGAAGGTTATGTAAGGTTACGATAACCTTACATAACCTTAATTAACCTTCCTTAACTTTCCATAACATCTCTCATCTCTCTCATTCTGGCTTCATCTGCTCGCCACAGCAGATTAGACCATACTTTTAACGCTTTTGGCAAAATCCATCCCATGCTCGTAACACTTGTTAAGCTCGCCCTCATCCGGCATATACTTGACCGAAATGGACGGCTGCAAAACCTCAATCCCCGCCTCTTTCAGGATATTCTCGACCGACACGACCGCGCCTCCCGACCAGCCATATGAGCCGAACGCCGAGGCGATCCTGTTTTTAGGTCTTAGCCCTTTTAAAAATTCGAGAAATCCGGCGATTGCGTTAAGCATCCCGTTATCATGCGTGGATGATCCGACGAGATAGCCTTTCGCGCCGAGCATCTCTTTGATCACCTCTGTGACATCCGATTGCGCGATATTATAAAGTTTGGCCTCTAAGCCGGCGTCCGTTATGCCTTCAACCATCGATTTGGCCATCTTCTCCGTAGCGCCCCACATCGTCTCATAAACAACCACAACTTTATCGCTTGTCGTATTATTTGCCCAACCCGCATAGGCATTTATAATCTTCATCGGGTCCTTGCGCCAGATTATCCCATGACTCGGAGCGATCATCTTTATCGGGACATTCATCTTCACCACATCTTCTATCTTGCGCGCAATGAGCGAGCCGAGCGGCCACAGGATATTGGCGTAATATTTCACAGCCTCGTCCATCAAGGCGCATGCGTCGACCTCGTCATCAAACCTCTGGTTCGTCGCGTAGTGCTGGCCGAACGCGTCATTGGGCATCAAAAGCTCTTCTTCCTGACAATATGTGAACATGCTGTCAGGCCAGTGTATCATAGGCGCCTCTATAAAGGTGAGCGTCCGTTTTCCCAGTTTCAGCTTATCGCCTGTCTTCACGGCCTGAAAATCCCAGTTCTCGTAATACATCCTGTACAAACCTTCCTTGCACTTTTGGGTGCCGAAAACCCTTGCCTTCGGGCAGAGTTTCAACACATCAGGCATAGCGCCGGAATGGTCTGTCTCAACATGATTGGCTATGATATAATCTATCTTTTCCGGCGGTATGACGGCCCGGATACTTTCGATCAATTCCCCGGCGAACGAACCGAGCACCGTATCGACCAGGGCTATCTTTTCGTCAACGATAAGATATGCGTTATATGTGGTTCCCCTCCTGATGGTGTAGGTATGGCCGTGGAAGTTCCGCGCGTTCCAATCGACAACGCCTACCCAATATATACCCTTCTTGATTTCAAACGGTTTCATTCTTCTTACCCTCGTTAGTCATAACTTCTCCTTTTATAAAAGTGGGCGCCGCCCTTGGCGTGGTGCCCCGCTTTACAAGGTGGTAATATTCATATGTCATCGGCTTCCCCGGATTCACCATCTTAGATTCGGTCAACTCTGCCAAAAAAAGTGTATGCGTTCCGCAATCCAGCGAATTTACAACCTTCGCCTCCAGATAACAGACGGTATTATCAAGGACTGCCGGACAGCCGGATTGAAGAATCTCAAACTTTACATCCTTAAATTTATCCTCTTTTCTGCCGGTCTTGAAACCGAATTTTCCTATAAATGACAAAGGCGTCTTCTCATCCAGGACCGAGATGGTAAACCGGGAACTCGCCTCAATAAACTCATGCGTCAGGTTCCCTTTGTTCACACTGATAGCGATAGTTACCGGTTCATTAGTGATCTGAAAAACGGTATTGGCTATCTGGGCGTTTAACGCGCCAATTCTACTGGAAGACACGATATACATGCCGTAACTTATGCTGTGCAGTGCGTTCGAATCCATTAAATCGCGCCCTCGATAAGTTTATTTACCTTCAAGCCGATGAGAATAAAAAAGCCGCTCATAAATTTATCAGCTGACAGTAATTGCGGTCACGGGGCATTCGTCCGCCGCCTTCTTGCAGTTCTCCTCGGCATTTTTCGGAACCACCGCTCCAATTACGACGGCCTTGTCGTCTTTCATTTCAAAAACCTCCGGGCATGTAGTAACACATAACCCGCACCCAATGCATGTATCAGCGTCAATTTTCGCCTTCATCTTTCCCCTCTCCTATATTTTTTCAAATTCACTCTTCGGGGCGCCGCATTCCGGGCATACCCAATCAGCGGGTAATTTATCAAAAGGCGTCAGCGCCGCTGCGCCGTTATCGGGATCGCCTGCAGCGGGATCATAGATATATCCGCAAACAATACATTTGTATTTATCCATATCATCCCTCTCTTTTCAAAATCTTCACTTCAACCTTGCCTTTTAAAAATTCCTCAAATCTTTTGCCGTCGCCGGGGGTGCCCGCGGTCCCGCCATAATGCATGGGTATGGCCGCCTTCGGCTTAATCGCTAAGGCAGCGGCAGCTGCTTCCTCGGCTGTCATCGTATAAGTCCCGCCTACCGGCAATAGCGCGATATCACATTTGACATCTTTTATTTCGGGTATATTATCGGTATCTCCCGCGTGATAAATCGATACGCCATCTATAGTCACAATAAACCCCATCTTTTTACTGGCCTTGGTGTGATAGCTCTTACCTATATTATAGCTGGCCACGGCTTTTATCCGGACACCCGATAAGTCAATGCTATCTCCAGGTGAGACGGTCAATATATCCCTCAATAACTCCCTCTGAGCTTTCAATTGGCAAGTAACCGCCTCGCCCGCCACAACTACAGTATCCTCATCCGATATCTTAGCTATATCAGGTTTCGAGAAATGATCGAAGTGTTCGTGTGTAATCAATACTATGTCCGCCTTTTTAGAAGCGGACGGAATATTCCACGGATCAAAATACACAGTCTTTGAACCGTCCCACCTGAAAGTCGCATGGCCCAGCCAGTGTAAGTTTTCAGTCACATTATACCATCTACGTCTAAAAGCATAAATCTTAAACTGTGCTCCGGTTGCCGGTTACTTTCCTAAAGCCTTTTCAATTTCTCGCTGTCCGGTGTTTATTATTTCATCATTTACGGGTAAAAAAAAATATTGAAAAATTCGGGCAGTTTTGGGTCATGCCCGGGACCGGATAGCGCAGCCTTCTTTGCAATGCGCTATAGGCCTTAACATATATCTGATCATCACTCTCACGGAAAATCACCCCCTTTTTTTTAAAGAAACCAGAGCATAGTAACCAGATTGAATATTAAGCCCTATTCTGGTTACCGATTACCGGTTACCAATTACCGGTTACTCTGAAAATTCTGGTTTCTTTTGAGTTTTGTAATGCCCTATTTATACCAAGATACAACAAAGCCTGAAGAATTACAACTGCCTTCTGCTCAAATCCCCGATTTAGCTCCTCCGCCGCCGGACGACTTCTTCTTTCTAAAATCTATTATCTCCGAACCCGGACAGCCGCCAGAAGCATGCGCATGAGTTTCTTTTCCTTCTTTTACCGGAATGTCCATTCCCTTTTCCTTCAAGAACGCTATCGCCTGATTGAGATACTCTTTTTGATTATGGGATTCGAGATGCTCAAGGTGCGCCTTGATAACGTTCCTGCCATGCTTAATCATGTTCTCCATCACCTTTCTCTCGTCATACTCTTGAGCTTCCCTTTCTTCTATATTAATAGCGCCTTGAGGGCAATGGCCAAGGCAAGCGCCAAGCCCGTCGCAGAATATATCGCTCACAAGCATTGCCTTGCCATCAATGATCTGCAACGCCCCCTCCGGGCAATTCGGTATGCAAAGGCCGCAGCCGTCGCATTTTTCTTCATCTATATTTATTATCTTCCTCTTAGCCATTTGTCCACCTCGTTTTCTACGCTGAAAGGATACCATATTAGTATCATTGTGTCAAGCGCTAAATGCCATGCGACAAAAAAATCTTCCCTCAAGCCGCCGATAGCCTCATTGAGCGGTTTGTACAAAAGACGGTACGGCAAGGCCATGACAATTTTCGGCTCCTTCATCACATTGCTCCCCATCGGAAAGACCCGATGCAAAACAAAAGCCCTTTCCAAAAGCGCGATATACTGCTCGGCTTTATACTTCATAATATGAACATTCTGCGCCGCCGAGGAATAGTTAATCCCGTCCACCCCGGAAAGCCCTATAAAACGAATAAGTTGCTATATTCTTTGCAATTCATCGGTCATGAGCCTCGCGATATGGGGAATGTCTTTATGGATAATTGTTTTAAGAATGTTCTCTAAGAGCATCAGAGGCTAGGAATGTAAAGCTCCACCGACAGGAGTCGACGACTTCTTTCGATACGGTAAGGAGCGAAAAGACCGCACCGTATAATCTCACTACAATAAGATAGGCTGACTAAAAAGTAACAACTTTATCGCTTTCTTTTACGATCTCATACATGTCTTTCATCGTATTGATCGGGCACATTTCGGTACCTTTCTGATTACGCGATTGTATGCATGTTCCACAGGCAAGGATCTTACCGCCTGACTTTAAAAGCTTGTCCGCCTGCTCGACCGTATTAAACTTTTCGGTGCTTATGTTCTGATACTCAACGCCTTTGCCGGTCAAAAACACTTTTACTTCATCTTTCTGACCGATAGCAAAATTCACGTATCGTAAAGCATTCCAGCATGTTTCCACATCATTACTTGAAATAATAACGCCTATCTTCATGGTTACCCCCTTTTTAGAATCTTGCTTACTATATCCGAAACGTCTCTTACAACATCATCGATATCGTTCCTTGTCGTCATTCGTCCTGTAGAAAATCTTATCGTTATTCGCATGCATGATTGTAATAAGAATTGTTTGCGGCGTTATTGCTTTCTCTAAATCAGATACGTTCCATCATCTCCTTATAACCATCCGAAACGGACCAGTGTTTTGTTGGCCCTTAATGCGAAAAGGCCTGCAAGCGCAATGAGGGCAATATTTAAAATTGGATGAAAGGTGCCATAGACTTGCAGGCCAAGGATAATTGTCGTAACAACCAAAAATAAACAGAATGTCGCGAGCTTCTTTCTTTTTGCCCGATACGGCTTAATCTCATTCATCAGTGCTTCCGGTGTCGGAGAATCAGGACGAAGGCCCGCCATAATGGATTCTATTTTCGGCTGCACGAAGAAATGGACATAAGAAAGCAACCCCATGAGACTAAAGAGAAGGATTGTCTTTACTAAAATAACCCAGTTTGTCCATAATGCCTCAAGCCCCAACGGGCCAAAAACCAACAACAGGACACCGGTTATGAACGCCGCGGACTGGAAAACAAAGCACCGGTATGCTCCATGTGTGATAATATTTTCCATATAACGATCGGCATGATAATTGAACGAGGAACCTAATAACGCCCGCTCGTTTACAACGATCAAGTTAAACAGGGGAACGGACATAAACACAAAACTCATCACATGAAAGAACTTCAGCATGCTATAAAGGACATCCATCGAGCCGCCTCCACTTATGTTATTTTAAACTTTCTTAGTATCCACATCATCGGGCACCAGTTCGTAAATGCGGATTGAAAGAGATTAAGTCCTACAAATGTGGTAAACCATAGCCACATCGGACTTACGTAATGAGCCAGCACGAGACTTATAAGTATGAATGAACCCGCAATGCCGCACAACATTCTATCCACCACGACGCACCTCCAAGTTTATTAAGCCATAGTGTTGGCTAAGTGCCGAGGTCTGGCGACCGAGGCCTTAATAGCTGTAACGTAAACGGCTGTAAATATTAGAGTCGCCTTTAAACTGGCCCCAATCCGCATTATCCTGGTTTCCGAGAAATATATTACCGCCAATGACAAGACTCCACGCGTCTGTAGCCTTCCATGAGAGTGAAGGCCTGAGGTATGTATCGTGGTCTATGGGGCTATAAAATACGAAGACGGACGCGTTAACAGTCTGGTTCGCAAAGAGTTTTGTGAGTCGCAAAGTGAACTGCTGATATACCTTGTCATCTTGTGAGTCACCGGGCAGAAGGCTGTTCTTGTAGGCAGTATAATGCATCATCTGAATAATGTAGTACTGGAGACCCGCCTCAAAGTCGTTCTTGAAGGCGCGCTTATACCCAACGAGATGCTGAATGGTCGAATCTCGCACTAACCTGTTCTTGGCGTAATCGTCTTCCTTTGAATCCAGGAGGCCTGTTTCAAAGTTGGCTATGCCGCCAGCGACCGGAACGGGCCCCTGGATACTCGCGCCATAGACATCGAGCTCGGGATAACAG
>JAUYDB010000109.1 GCA_030691985.1 Candidatus Omnitrophota bacterium
GCGTGAGGTTTAAGAACGTAGTCTGCCAGGCACCGCTTACAGGGCCTTCCCATGCTTCTATCCTGACGGGGCTTTATCCGCACACCCACGGCGTGAGGATAAACGGCTACCCGCTTCGGGATTCGGTTTTGACGATCGCGAAGATATTGAAGATGAATAAATACAAGACCGCGGGATTTGTCAGCGTGAATTTTCTGGGGGATGACGTCTCCGGCTTAGGCCGGGGATTTGACGTATTCGACTGGCCGCGGCAGATCGAACAGCCGGCCGAAGAGGCGACTCAAAAGGCCATAACATGGCTTAATGAACACGCCAAGGACAGATTTTTTGTCTGGGTCCATTATTACGACCCGCACTCCGATTACAGCCCTCCCTATCCTTACAACATTATGTACGACCCCTCATATTCGGGACAGGCGACGGGCTCCACGCAATTCCTGGATAAAGTAAATAACGGTGAGATAAAATTGAGCAAAAGAGACCGTGAACACATTGACGCCCTGTATAACGGCGAAGTTTCTTATGTGGATAAATCGATAGGCGGTCTTATGGATTACTTGAAAGATACCGGAGCCTATAAGAATACCCTCATAATCGTAACCGCTGACCACGGGGAGGCGCTTGGAGAGCATGAAAATTACTTCGGGCACAGCCTGCAGCTTTATGACCCGTCAATTATGGTGCCGCTTATCTTCGTAAACAGAACGGCCCTCCCGTCAAATAGGCGCGTTGATACGCAGGTCGAAAGTATAGATATCATTCCTACGGCCCTTGAAATAATAGGTCTTGAGGCTCCGGAGGAGATGGAGGGCAAAACCCTTGTTCCGCTTATTGATGAGAGAAAAAGGCCGGCGGCCTATCTGGAGAAGGCCTTCAGCGAAACGCAGAATATGCGCTGGGGAGGGCTCATATTGAAGGATAACCTGGCCGACGCCGAGAAGATCCATCAGAAGGTGAAGAGCGGCAAAGAGATCTCAAGATGCGTCAGGACGCCAAAATGGAAATTTATACTTTCGCGGGAAAGCTCAAACAGGATGGATGAGCTCTACGGCATGAAAGACGACCCGAAAGAGCGGATAAACCTTATATACGAAAATATGGATACGGCGGATGAATTGAAAAAAGATATGGAAGGCTGGATGAGGGGCGAAGAGAAATCCGCGCCTGGTGAATCCGGGCCTATGGATGAAAAGACGCTCGAAACCCTAAGAAGCCTGGGGTATGTAAATTAATAAAACATCGTCATTGCGAGGGCCGAAGGCCCGAAGCAATCTCTAAAAGCGAGATTGCTTCGTCAGCCAGTGAGCATACTACAGCTTCCTCGCGAAGACACGCGAAGAGTCACTTCGTTCGCTCCTTCGCAATGACGTGCTGCGCTGTTGTGTAAATTAGAGGACTAAAAGATTGTGAAGATTGAACGGTTTGAAGAGATAAAAGCATTTATCGCCGGAGTTGTAACGTCGCTCGTTTTTTACGCCGCCGTTCTATTTATAACGCCGCATATACTTCATTTGACGCATCCCCGCCTTTTTGCTGCCGGATTTTTCATTATTTTCTTTCTGGCAGGCGCGTGTTTTAAGTTTGCTAAGCGTAAAAAATCACATTCGAAAAAATTATTTATCGCTTTTAAGATAGCCGGTTTTGCGGTAATAGCGATGTCCATAGCGTCCATTATAAGGATGGGCGCCGTCAAAGAGTCTATGGAGAGCCTCCTATACGG
>JAUYDB010000021.1 GCA_030691985.1 Candidatus Omnitrophota bacterium
TTCGCGGCATATGAATCTCGTCATTCGCCAAATGATGAAACAGCTTCTCATCAACACGGCTCACCTGCGCCATGATAGTCCCGAGCATAAAGAGAGCGATCGTCACCAAAACCGGCGTAATGAATTTTGTCCAGCTTCCGCTACTCTGCATAAACCTATCCTATCTTTTTAATGTCATCATCGATTAAAGCGATCTGCTCATTGATCTTTTCTCTGTGTCGTAAAAACATTTCCTTTGAGCCGCTCAAACTCGCTTTTGTGTGCTCCCTTTTTTCGCCTGAGGGATACGTCACGATCTTTTTCCCGTCTTTGTATTCAACTATGACCTTTGCCATTTTGAGTCCTCCTTTTTATGATCTGCCGCCACGAACCGGCCGCACAAAACACATATCCCAAGGTCTGCCCCATGTCGTCTTGTAACCGTCATAGGGATACATACACCAAGCCCCATCCGGCCAAGGAGCGCAAACGGTCGATGACCAATAAGGCGTCCAAGTATCAGGAGCCGGAATAAAAAACATGGTGTCAAACGCCGGGTTGTATCTCGAATGATCCACGATGGACATAAGCTCATTGATATTCGGCAAACGCCAATCATCATGCCCGGCATAGATTAAGTTCTCGCAAGCGTTGATAGCGTCGTACCAATACATCGTCATCCCCAGCCCAGATGCCTGCGGATCCTTAACCCACATAAGGCCGGTCGCCGTATCAACCACGGTGCCGTCGCCATTATCAATGAACCTCTGCGCTCCGCCAATCGGATAACCCATCTGATACGTGCCGTCATCGCCGGGCTGGTAAATCATCATCTGCCCGGTCTTCGGAAGCCCGCCTTCGGTCGTTATCTCCGTAATCCGATTTATAATCCTGTTCTTTTTCTGATGCTTAATATGATCCATTTAAATTCCTCCTTTTTAGATTTCGTAGGTCACAACGAGCTTGCCCGCGTCATTGCCAGCTTTTATCACCCTGAAATCCTTTATGTGATAAATGGACGGAAGCTCGACTATGTCGCCTTCCTCAAGCAACACGCCCGATGATGCGCTCGGATCCTGCCCGTTAACGAAATACCGCATCGCCCCGCCCTCTGCGCAAATCATGGCGAATGACGCAGACTGGCCACCTACCGGATTATAGACAGCCGGACTCAGCGCCTTAACAATATCCTCAACAACTATCTCCTCGTGATTCATAACTTTTCCCATTGCCATACCTCCTTTATTTATTTGCCATTTTTTAATATCGCCGGGCCGCTCTCAAATATCGTCTTTACAGGCGGCGGTATCTTCTGTTGAATATCATCCCAA
>JAUYDB010000255.1 GCA_030691985.1 Candidatus Omnitrophota bacterium
TGCGGCCGAGGATGCCGGAATCTATCACTTTTTTGGCCGCCTGGTGGACCGGGTCGAATCTCTGGGTCTGCTCGACCATAAGGTATACACCGTTCTTTTTGGCGGCCTTTATCATATTCTCGGCGGCCTTGACGGTTATGGTTATCGGTTTCTCTACGAGTATATGCTTTTTGTTTCGAGCCGCGGCGACGGCCATCTCTTCGTGCAGATAGTTGGGCGTATCGACAAAAATGGCGTCGATATCCTTTCTCGCGGCTACCTTCTTCCAGTCCTTTTCGATATCAACGCCATGCAGCTCATGCTTATCCCTGAGCGCCTTTGCCTTCAACTCAATTATATCACATAATACCTTTATCTGGACTTTATGCTGATAATTAATCAGATTAGGCAAGCTTGCCCGTTCGGCTATCTTTCCGCAGCCGATCACTCCCACTCTTACCACGATTCGTATCCTCCTGTTTTTGCTCAAAGTTTAGGATATTGGATAACCGTCATTGCGAGGCCGCGAAGCGGCCGAAGCAATCTAAACTATAGACTTTAGATTGCTTCGTCGCCCTTCGGGCTCCTCGCAATGACAATAAAACAGTTAAAATGATAGCAAAAGTAATTACTTTTGTAAAGGTTTAATTATTAAGCATATCATAGATACACCCTGCCCTTTCGCCTCGACGACTCGTATATGGCCCAGACCAGCTCCTGTGTCTTCAGCGCGTCTTCTCCTGTTACCGCCGGTTTTCGCTTATCGCGAAGGGCGGCGTAAAAATCGCGTATCTGGTTGAAATGGCAGTATCCCCAGTAGTCTCTCACGCCGTCGCCGTAATCGATAAATTCGTTCTTTTTGGGTTCGGCCTTCTCTTTCTTCCCGTTATTATATCCTATATAAGAGGAATCCTTTATTATGCGAACTTTCGCGTTCTGGCAATCTATGTCTATCACAGGGTCGTCATCAAATGAATAGCAATTTATCAGATAGAAGCATACATAAAAGCCGTTTTTGAACTTTATGACGCCTTCGGCCGAGTCCTCGACATCTATGAAGGAATGCATCCTGTTGGAGCAATTCGCCTCAACATAATCGACCGGAGAGGGAACCAGCCACCTCAATATATCAAGATAATGGATCGCCTGGTCAATAACGACGCCGCCGCCCTCTTTGTCGAGCCTTCCTTTCCAGCCGCTCGATTTGTAGTAACTGTCCGGCTTGTGATAAGTCAGGACGAGTTTTGCGGCCCTGAGCCTGCCGAGACTGCCGTCTTCTATCCTCTTCTTAACCAATTGCGAGCCGGGATTGAATCTATTCTGGAAGATCACGCTTAACGCGACTGTGTTTTTTCTCGCCGCGCTTATCTCTTTCGCGGCTTCCGCCGGATTTAATCCCATCGGTTTTTCGGTAAGGATATTTATCTTTCTTTTCGCGGCCTCTATTATCATAGGCTTATGAAGATAGTGGGGAGTACAGATATGGACAGCGCCAAGTCCCTCCATGTTTAACATTTTAATATAATCTGTATAATAATTACATTCATACTGCCCGGCCGCGGCCCTGGCCCTGTCTTCCTTAACATCGCAGACAGAGACAATCCTTACTCCCTTAACGTTCTTAAGGGACCGGGCATGCATCGGAAATATCGTGCCGCAGCCAATTACGCCTATTCTAAATTTTTCCATATAGCTGTTTACAGTATCATAATGCTTATTTGCCGTCAAGCACAAAAGGGGTCTGACCCCTCTTCTGAAACTTTTTTATAAAGTCGATTGAAGCCAAGAACCGTTTTTGTACTATATTAGCATTTAACCAGTCTTCTCCGCTGCGTATTTTATCAATACCGGATTCCACAAAGTTCTTATACCCATCCACGGCTTCTTCCCTATGCAATCCGTCGTTAAAATAATTTAATATTAAATCGGTATCGACTAAAATATCCCTTCTGTCTCCCAGATATACGCCATAACTAGTCCACTGGTATTCGTTTGGTAAATTTACATAACCGGTTTTTACGGGATTAAGGTGTACGTATCGCGACAGATTCAGAAGATACGCGTCTTTTTCAACCAATATACTTTTAAATCTTCCTTGAAATAGATGCCCTACCCGGCTATATTTCTTATTGAAAAAAATGGCGTAATAACCTTCTATTAACTGCATAATTTTAGAAATGCCCGTGGCGTTTGGCGTTTCGATGGTCATGTGAAAGTGGTTATTCATCAACGCGTAACAATATAAGATATAACCAAATTCTTCTTTGACATCGCGGCAAAGCTTCAAAAAATGCCTCTTGTCCGCATCTTCAATAAATATATCCTTTTTATCATTGCCCCTCTGCATCACATGATATAACGCGCCAGAATAACATATCCTATTCACTCTTGGCATATTTCGCTCCTTTCCATACGAGAAGTGTTAATCCCCCCATATATAAAGACGCGAAAATCACCAAAATTGTTGCAAAATATTTTAAAAAAGTTTAATCAGATAACATTAAAAAGGGGTCTGACCCCTCTTGCTAAAACTTTTTATAAAGAGGGGTCAGACCCCTTTGAGATCATCCGCTTCAACATGGAACCTCGCAAGAAAAAATCAGCCCGGCCTTGCGCTCCAAGCGGGAAGACCGGGCTGATTTTTGTCCTTAAATCGATTTCGCCGAGACTCTGAAGAGTTTGTTCACGAGCCTCTGGTCATCCGCCTTGTTGACATCAAACGGCACTATTCTTGGAAGCGCCTTAACAAACCAATTTATCCTGCCGTCCGCTATGAGATTTTGCGGCGGTTCCTCTCCGGTGAACAGGTTATAGGCATCGGTGAAAAGAACCCCGTTATTTGAAAGTATCGCCGCGCCCATGAGCGCCATGGCGTTAAGGTTGATGAATTTCATCTCCGTTAATACGGGCTTCTCAGACAGGTCTGCCGCAACGACACAGTAATCTTTGCCTGCCTGCCCGGCGATCTCGCCTAAGCGCGTATCTATTCCGGTGGTAAGCGCGCCGTCATCGAGCACCACAACCTTCACGCGCTGGTTATTCACAAGGTCGCTTATCGTAGCGATAAGCTCATCCTGCGTCGAAACGCCGACGATGTTACGGTTGTTCGGAAAAGCCTCCCGAAGGCCCTGTATCATCGCCTCATACCTTCCCTTTAACATCGCTTTGGCGGTAGAATCGAGCGAGCTGTTGTCCGCCGCCTCTTCGCCCTTCGTCCCTTTCGCCACCCACGAGCTCTTTGTGATAATAACGATATCGCCGGAAGGTACTGTATTTTCCGGATATAACTGCAAGTTAGCTGCGATGCGCCTCACGCTGCTCTCGATCTCGCCCACTCTATCGCCGAGCGTAGGGGCGATCTTCCCGGCCATGCCGGGCCTCGCGGACGTCAAATCGACAAATCGTGCGGCAGGAATAGCCTCCGTGACAGGGGTTTCGCCGATTTTGGCCTTCTCGATCATCGAGCGCATCTCCTCGGCAGAGCGCCGCAACATGCCAAGATTCGCCTCCGAATCGGTCATGCGCAGGAAAAGGCCGAGCCCTCCCTGCTCCTTCCTTAACTCGACAAGCGCCCTATAGGACGCCTCAGCGAAGTAATCGCGCACCATGTGCGGGCTCACATCGTTCAAATACCCTTTTCCGAAACCGATCGCCTTACGTCCCGGCAGCGCGCGCTCCGGGACAAGCGATATCACAAACGGCAGATATTTCTGCGGCTGGGACAGCACCTGCTGGAAACTTATGTGCTGGTCGCCCGTGCCCTGCATGACCCATTCTATACCTTGGCCTGACAGATGGTCCCTTAAATTATAGAACTTGCCGCCTTCAAGATAGATAAACGGCGCGAACTTGCGGCCGTTCCTATCGGCAAACTGTTTTGCTTTAAGCATAACCGCCGTAAGCTGCTCGACGTTCATAACTTTAGCGGGCATATCGGGAATGTCCGATTCGAGCCGGCCCTCTCTCGCCAATTGCCTCGTCTTTTCAAACTCGGCTTCAATCGTTCCCGGTTTTGCCGCTTCCTGTTTCTGTAATTCCTGCAGCCGTGCATCCAAAAGCTTCTTACCTAACTCAACATACGGCTGGAAGAGGTAGAGATTTTTCCGGATTATATTCGCCGCGGGATTAGCGGGGTTTTCCATATCGATATCCTCAGCCCTCTGTCTTTCGAGTATCACGGCGCGCGCGAGCAGCTCATTGCCGACTGTATGGGTCATCCCGTAGAACGTCGTGAAGAGCTCTCCGAGCGAATTAGCGAGTCTCTGCTTATCCATTCCACGCACGTCTACGGCGCCAAGATTCTCTATATTAAAAGAATCATTAGGTATCGAAATACCGGTCAGGTTTATCACGAACCTCCCGGGATTATCGGCGTAATTCGCTTTTTGCGCTTCCCATAAGCTCTCCTTAACCGCCACTAAATTGGCGAAGCCCTCCTGCCATATGCTCTCGTTAAAATTCTGTTCGATCGCTTTACCGAACCAGAACAACTCATCCGGCACAACGAGGGCTATGTCGGTGATATCCTCGTCAAGGAACCTGCCGGCCATACGGACGCCGACATGCCCTCCCTCGCGGACCTTTTTTATAGCTTCGTAACGGCTCGTCCAATAGCTTCCGGCATCAAGGTTGTGGTACGCCAAAAATGTCATCATATGAAGATCCGCCGTCCATCTTCCGCCGACATTATCAAACATAGTCGTAAAGCGCGGCCTGTCTTCGCCGAGCTCGTCACCAAGTTTCGAATTGTTTATGAATGCCGCGAGGCGGCTCTCGGCGGAATTATTTACGGTTTCAAAGACCATGTTGCCGAGCACCCCGGCGAAGATATCCTTGACCTGGCCGCGGTTTATGCTCAATCCGCGTTCATTAGCTCTCCGCGCGATCAGATCGATAAGGCTGGCCGTGCCAAAACGGCCATCTTCTACCTTAAACAGATCTCTCGTCGCCCGCTCTTTTCCGTCAATAAAATTAACCTCGTGCAGCGTATCAAAGACGCTGTCCGCGAATTCCCCGCCGTCAACGCCATCGACAACGGCGTGCTTTAACAGCACATAGAGTATCTCGCTGAATATCATCATCGTCTCGTCGGTAGAGCCCGATTTCGAGCTTGGAATTACCGCGACCTGGCCCCATGCCGCGCCAAGCCTCCGGAGAGTTTCGGCCATTGCCGATTCATAATCTTTGCCGAGCTGATATTCGCCGGTCACGATCCCGCTTTCAGCGTCAATCACCTGAAAGCTGTCGGCAATCGCCTGGAACGGCGTATGCTGCCCGCCGATGCCGGGTTTGATTATATATTTAATAGGCTTGCCGAGTCTCTCGGCGCGCTGCTTAAAGAAATCCTTCATATTCGCTACCGACGACAGGAATAGTTCTTTGCCTCCGTTTACGTAATATCCCTGATTGCCTTCGGTGTCTATGGCGAAAGAACCGTCGACGGCCGCGCCTTGGGCTACCGCCCACATCTTCGGCCCGTTTGCCGCAAGCGCCATATGTAATTTCGAATCGATTACGGCGCCCTGTTTGCGCTCGAGATCCCGCAGGCCCATGCCTGCGAAACCGGCCTGGCTTATCGACTTTTCGATTTCATTCGGCGCGTTCGCGAAGATTGAGTACCCTGCCTTCGTTCGATAGAGAGTCCCATCGATAAATGCGCCGTCATCTTTCCCATTCGCTTTATACATCTTGAATTCCTCCCTGTGGCCGTTCATATTTGACCGGAGCTTGGCGCGAACGTTCTCAGGCGTCGGCGCGCTATTATCCGCCTTCAG
>JAUYDB010000016.1 GCA_030691985.1 Candidatus Omnitrophota bacterium
AATCCTCTCCCCCTCCGGGGGAGAGGAAATTATGAGGGAATCCCCTCTCCCCTTTAGGGGAGAGGGCAAGGGTGAGGGGTAGGCAAAGATCGAATCTCAAAATACAAGTTCCGTCGGGCCTTGTGATTTAATTTGGACATAAGTGATTGTGTCCCCCAATTTCCTCTGTAAGCAAAATTTCGCTCCTTTTCTCAGAATCGCGAGCGGCGCATTCCGATATTCAACAAAAGCCCTATCGCTATCAGGGTTGTGATCAAGCTTGATCCACCGTAACTTACCAGCGGAAGCGGAATGCCGACCACCGGCATAAGGCCAATGGTCATCCCGACGTTTATTATCACCTGAAGCGCGATCATGACGCCTATGCCTACCGCTATCGCCTTGCCGTAAATATCCGTCGTAAGCGATGCTATCGTGAACGCTTTCTTAACAATAATAAAATATAAAAAGGTCAGCACGATCGCGCCCAACAGGCCCCATTCTTCTCCTACTACAGAAAATATAAAATCGGTATGCCTTTCCGGAAGAAAATTCAACTGGTTCTGCGTGCCGGCAAGCCACCCTTTGCCTAAAAGCCCTCCCGATCCCACGGCTATTTTCGATTGTATTATTGTGTAACCCGCCCCAAGGGGATCTATGTTCGGGTTCAGGAATACCAGAAGTCTTTGTCTTTGATACTCACGCAACAAGCCCCAGAAAAAAGGCAGGGATAATATCCCGAGCGATATCATGGCGATAAGGTATTTGGAACCGGCGCCTCCGATGAATAGTATGCTGAAAAATACCGGCAATAAAATAAGCGCCGTGCCCAGATCGGGCTGTAATATAACCAGCGCGAATGGTATAAACAATAAAATGCATGGAATGACAATATCTCTTAACCCGCCCATTGAGGCCCTTTTCATGCCGACGTAATTGGCGATAACAAGTATAAGATTCAACTTTATGAACTCCGAGGGCTGAAACGCGAAACCTCCCAAGGAAAACCATCTTTGCGCGCCGCCCCTGACATGCCCAATAGCCAGGACCAGTATAAGTAAAACTACATTTATAAAATACAGCGGATAGGAAAGGTCGACAAACTTTTGATACGAGATATTTATGACTATCGCTAACAATATAATGCCTACGGCCATCCAGCTTGCCTGCCGCGCAACATAACTCTCTGCCAACGGCAGGCCCTTGGCCTGGGTCGCGCTGTAAATAGAAAGAAGTCCTATCGTAAATATAAATAAGGCTATAAATAGAAGCGTCTTATCAAAGTCTCTATAAATTTTTCTGTCGATCATCATATTCTCTAGCAAACTCAAGCTAACCTGGCGAATCTAACCAGGTTAGAAAAGTCGTATTGACTGAATCTAACCTGGTTAGATTCGCTAAGATCCGCTACAAATATCCCGCGCCCTTTGCTTCCTCAAAGATGCCGCGGGCTATCTCGGCAGGCCCGAGCCCACCCTTGCCGCCATGTTCTAGAAATACCACAAGGCATATCTTTGGATCATTATAAGGCGCGAACCCGGAGAACCACGCATGAGTCTTCCCTTGCGGGTTTTGGGCTGTGCCCGTCTTACCGGCCACAAAAATCCCCTCTAATTTTGCCCTTTTACCGGTTCCGTCTTCTTTATTAACTACTTGAAGCATGCCCTCCCGGACCTCTTGAATGGCGCTGTATTTAATGCCGATTTTTCTCGGCTTGATTTCGGCCACATGCGCTGATTCCAGGCGCTTCAGGATAAATGGCCGGACAAGACTACCGCGGTTTGCCGCAGCGGCCGTCATGTCCAAAACTTGAATCGGCGTGACCAATAAATACCCCTGCCCTATGGCGTAGTTTAAGGTATCGCCTTCGTACCAACCGCCTTTTCTGAAAAGGCGCTTCCATATTCTGCCCGGCACAACGCCTTTTGCCTCGCCCGGCAAATCTATTCCTGTAGGCCTGCCAAAACCGAACAACTTGGCAAAGGTCTCGATATAATCGACCCCGACCGCCCT
>JAUYDB010000017.1 GCA_030691985.1 Candidatus Omnitrophota bacterium
AGCGGGTTGGAATGGGAAAATAGTAACCAGAAACCAGAGTACAGAAACCAGATGGAGTTTTGAGACTAATTCTGGTATCTGGTTACTGGTTTCTGGTTTCTAAGATATAACGAGCAGTAATGACACACTCCGATTTTGTCCATCTTCACCTCCACACGCAGTATAGCCTCCTCGATGGCGCGTGCCTGTTAGAGCCTCTCATAAAAAAAATAAAAGAGTACAGGATGCCGGCGTGCGCGATAACCGACCATGGCAACATGTTCGGCGCGATAGAGTTCTATGACCTCGCCATGAAGAATGGCATAAAGCCCATAATCGGCAGCGAAGTCTATATCGCTCCGGATTCCAGATTTGAAAAATCGAGCCACGGTATCCGCGAGGCGTCATTTCACCTGATACTACTTGCGAAAAACGAGGCCGGCTACAGGAATCTGATGAAACTTATCTCGATAGGTTTCCTCGAAGGTTTCTATTATCGCCCGAGGATAGATAGAGACGTCCTCGCGAAATATAAGGACGGGCTCATATGCGCGTCAAGCTGCCTTAAGGGCGAGATACCGCATCTTATCAATACCAACCAGGCCGACCAGGCAAAAAAGATGATCGATGAATATAAAAGTATATTCGGGAAAGAAAACTTCTATCTTGAGATTCAGGACAACCTTATCCCTGAACAGGAAAAGGTGAATGAGGAACTGATAAAGATATCCAAAGATATGAATATAGGGCTTGTCGCGACGAACGATGTCCATTATATCGAGAAAGAAGACTCGAAGGCCCACGAGGTGCTCTTGTGCATACAGACGCAGACGACTATCGATGACCCGAACAGGATGCGCCTCCAGACAGACGAGTTCTATTTTAAATCTAAAGAAGAGATGAGCCGCACATTCGGCGATGTCGCGCCGGAAGCCCTCAAAAATACGCTTGCCATCGCGGAAAAGTGTAATCTGGAGCTCGATTTCAAGACGCCGCACCTGCCGAACTACAAAGTGCCGGAAACCAAGACGCAGAGCGGATACTTAAGAGAGCTGGTTTACGAAGGCCTGGCGAAAAGATATCCGGACGATGACAAGACGGTAATCGACCGCGTTGAGCATGAACTTAAGATTATCGAGAACTTCGGTTACACGAGCTACTTTCTCATCGCCTGGGATTTTGTTCATTACGCTAAAGAGAACCGGATCCCCGTAGGCCCCGGGCGCGGAAGCGCGGCGGGAAGCGTTGTAAGCTACGCCCTCGGCATTACCAGCATCGATCCGCTGCGTTACGACCTGCTGTTCGAAAGATTTTTAAATCCCGAAAGGATAAGCCTTCCCGATATAGATATAGATTTCTGCTACGAGAGGCGGAATGAAGTTATAGATTATGTGGTTAAGAAGTATTCGAAGGAGAATGTAGCTCAGATTATCACATTCGGGACTATGCTTGCCAAAGCGGTAATAAGGGACACGGGCCGCGCCCTTGGCATGGCCTATGGCGATGTGGACAGGATAGCGAAACTCGTTCCGAATGACCTTAATATGACTCTCAATCATGCGCTTGAGCAGGAATCCGAGCTGCGCACCTTGTATAAGACGGATCCCAAGATCACGCAGCTTATCGATACCTCTTTAGTGCTTGAGGGCCTGACCAGGCATGCCTCAACCCACGCCGCCGGAATCGTCATAAGCGAAAAGCCGCTTGTGGATTATGTCCCTCTCTACAAGATCCAGGAAGGCCAGATAACCACCGGCTACTCGATGAGCTCGCTTGAAAAGATAGGCCTGCTTAAGATGGACCTTCTGGGCTTAAGGACGCTTACCGTGATAAGCGAGGCGATCAAGCTGATAAAGCGCGTAAAAGGCGCGGACGTTGACATAGAAAAGATCGAGCTCGATGATAAAAAGACATACCGCCTTTTGGCCAATGCGGAATCCGTCGGTGTCTTCCAATTGGAAAGTTCGGGCATGCGGGACCTTCTGAAGAAACTGAATCCGGAAAGGTTCGAAGATCTCATAGCGCTATTGGCGCTCTTCAGGCCGGGCCCGATACGTTCAGGGATGCTCGATGATTTCATGAAGCGTAAGCACGGCGAAATCAAGTTCAGATACGACCATTATCTTCTGGAGCCCATATTAAAAGAAACCTATGGCGTGATTCTCTTTCAGGAACAGGCTATGAGGATAGCCTCGTCGCTTGCCGGATTCAGCCTCGCCCAGGCGGATAATTTGCGGCGCGCCATGGCGAAGAAGACGCCGGAAATTATGGTCGAGATGAGGACGCATTTCCTTGACGGGTGTTCCCGAAACGGAATATATAAAAATGCGGCGGACAGGATATTCGACCAGATTGAGTATTTCGCGGGATACGGATTTAATAAATCGCATAGCGCGGCTTACGCGATGATAAGTTACAGGACGGCGCATCTTAAAGCTAACTATCCGGTAGAATTCATGACGGCGCTTCTCACCAGCGAAAAGGACTCTCTCGACAAGATAGCCGTGTATATAAACGAGGCGATGAGGATGGGCATCAAGATACTGCCTCCGGATATAAATGAAAGCTGCGCCAATTTTACCGTTGTCGGAGACTCGATAAGGTTCGGGCTCCTCGCTGTCAAAAATGTCGGCGAGGGCGCGATCGATTCAATAATCACAATGCGGGAGAAGGCCGGCAAATTTAAATCGCTCTACGACTTTACCGAGCGCGTTGACTCAAGGCTTGTCAATAGAAAGGTCGTAGAGAGCCTTATAAAATGCGGGGCGTTTGATTCGCTGGGGCCTTACCGCTCGCAGCTGTCGGCTATGATAGACAAGGCGCTTGAGGTTGCCGGCGGCATACAGAAAGACAGGATTAAAGGGCAGCTTTCTTTCTTTGATAAGTTTGAAGATCAGGAAAATTTCAAAAAGACGTTCCTTGAAATTCCTAATATTCCGGAATGGCCTGAAAATCAGCTCCTCGCTTACGAGAAAGAGATGCTCGGGTTTTACATAACAAAGCATCCGCTGGCGAGACTGGAAAAGGTTTTGCGCACTTACTCCACTTGCGCGACCACCGACTTAAGGAGCCGAAGCGACGGCGAAGAGGTCCTGATCGGCGGCATAATCACGAAGGCGAAGTTCACTACCACCAGACGGACAAACGAAAAGATGGCTATCATTACCCTGGAGGATCTGGACGGCGACATTGAAGTGTTGGTCTTTCCAAGCACTTTCTCAAAAGCGGCAGGGCTCGTAAAGCAGGACGCGATAGTATTTATAAAGGGGCGCCTGAGCATGAGAGAGGAAGAACCGAAGATAATCGCTAATGAAATAGCGGCGCTGGACGCCGTGAGAATGAAATATACCAAACGTGTTATTGTGGAGCTGGTCACAGCGGGGCTTGAGAAGATGTCCTTGGAGAAGCTGAAGAAGGTCCTTTCAAGATACCCGGGAGGCGTGCCTGTATATCTCGATTTTATGAAGCCTGACGGGAAACGCGACATCGTCTCTATCGACAGGACGCTCTCTGTTGAGCCGCACGAAGGGCTTGTCCGCGATATCGAGAAGATCTTCGGCCGCGACGTCGTGAGCTTCAGGACATAAATTTTTTCGGCCTTGCCCTCTTGGCCATGCGGCCAGGGGGCTTCGCCTAATTTTGTTATCAAGGAATAAATCCTTCTGGTTTTGTTATTTTAAGCTTTACAGCCGCTATGGATATAACGGTCATAAATGTTTTAG
>JAUYDB010000019.1 GCA_030691985.1 Candidatus Omnitrophota bacterium
TGCGCCGGTGGCGCGTCAACCATAAAATTTTCCTCATCCCTCCTTGAAATTTTTCATCTCACGAGGGGCAGATACCAACAAGATGAGTATTGAATGGCCTTATGGCCATGGGGGTTGAGCCGTATAAATTTTGTTTACGACGCACTACCTTAAAACTTTTATGACCGTTATATCCAAAGCTATAGTAAAGCTTAACATAGCAAAACCAAAAGGATTTATTCCTTGAAAACAAAATTAGGCGAACACCCCCTGGCCATATAGCCAAGAGGGTCGTGAGCTGAAAAAATTCGCTCCCATTACGTCAGGTCCTGCGAGGTGCCGATGTTTTTTACTTCAAGGCCAGGGTCTATCTTGCGGACAAGGCCCTTCAATACCTGGCCGGGGCCTATCTCGAGAAACGTCTTTATGCCGGCCCGGGCTACTGTCTTAATCGATTCTTCCCATAAGGTTTTAGAATTCACCTGCGCTATAAGGTTCTCCTTTATCCTGGCCGGATCGGCCTGGACTTTTGCGTCGACATTACTGACAAAAGAAAACCTTGGCGGCAGGATCCGAATCTTTTCGATGTAGTCTTTCAGTTTATCGCGCGCGGGTGTCATTAAGGAAGAATGGAATGGCCCGCTCACATCGAGCATGAGCACGCGTTTTGCCCCTTTTGTCTTCGCAAGACTCGCAAAGAGTTCGATATTATTAGTCTTGCCTGATACGACCACCTGGCCCGGGCAATTCAAATTCGCTATCTCGCAGCCGATTCCTTTACAAAGGGACTCTACCGCGGCAAGCTCCATACCGATAACACAGGCCATTTTGCCGGGATTCTTCCGCGAGGCATCTTCCATCAACTCACCGCGCTTCCTCACTAAAACGAGCGCATCCTCAAAGGCAATGCTTCCGCACCCCACAAGCGCCGTATACTCGCCAAGGCTCAGGCCCATGCCGAACCTTATGTTATACCGCGCGGCGAGCGGCGATGATTCAAAAACTCTCAACGCCGCGATGCTGGCGGCCAGTATCGCCGCCTGGCTATTGGATGTCGCCGAAAGATCTTCCCGCGGCCCTTCGAAACAGAGCTTCTTCAGGTCAAACTTTAAAACGGCATTTGCCTTGTCGAAGATTTCGCGCGCCGCGGGATAATCGTCGTAAAGGTCCTTCCCCATCCCGGCATATTGCGCGCCCTGTCCCGGGAAGATAAGCGCCGCGTCTACCATTCTATCACGATCGCTCCCCACGTTAATCCGCCGCCGAAAGCATCGAGGAGGATCTTATCGCCTTTTTTGATCCTTCCTTCTTTAACGGCCTCTACGAGCGCGACCGCGCTCGAGGCGGCCGACATGTTCCCGTATTTATCTATGTTCAAGTAAATCTTATCCTTGGATAAGCCCATCTTTTTTGCGACCGCGTTTAATATGCGCAGATTCGCCTGGTGCGGAATGACAAGTGAGATGTCTTCGGCTTTCAAGCCGAGAGGCCTTGTCGCCTCAAGCGCGGCTTCTGCCATAACCTTGACCGCATGCTTAAAGAGCTCAACCCCGTTCATCTTTATAAAATGAAGCCTGTCATCTACGCTCTTCTTTGTCGCAGGGATCCTTGAGCCGCCAGCGGGTAATTTGATAAGCTCGCCTTGTTTACCGTTCGCGCCCAGATACGCCGAAAGTATGCCGCCCTTCTCTACCGGCCCTAATACAGCGGCAGCCGCGCCGTCTCCGAACAGGACGCACGTCGAACGGTCATTCCAATCCGTTATCGCGGAAAGCTTTTCCGCCGCTATGACAAGCGCATGCCTATATGTCCCTGACCCTATGAATTGGTTCGCTATGGCAAGCCCGTAAATGAAACCGGAGCAGGCAACGCTTATGTCAAAGGCAGGAACCGTGCGGGCGCCTATCTTATCCTGGACAAGGCACGCCGTAGCCGGGAATAACATGTCGGGCGTTATCGTCGCCACTATGATAAGGTCTATTGCCTCCGCCTTCAGGCCGGCGTCATTTAGCGCTCTCTTCGCCGCCTCAGTCGCCATGTCGCTCGTCGCCTCATCCGCGCGGGCAATCCTGCGCTCTTTTATGCCGGTCCTGGTCGTAATCCATTCGTCAGTGGTATCGACCATCTTCTCGAGGTCTTTATTCGTCAGGACCCTGTCCGGAAGATACGCCCCAAGGCCGATTATTCCAACATGAATCTTTTCACACATCTTTCGCCTCGTTATAGCTGTGTTAGCTTTCAGCTTTCAGCTTTTTTTGCTGAAGACTGACGGCTGAGAGCTGAAAGCTAAACCTGAGTTTTCGACTGTCTTCAATAGTTCTCCAATTCTTCTACTATATGTTTATTGACCTCCTGGTTTTTGAACTCACCCGCTACTTTTATAGCGTTCTTTATCGCCTTCGGGTTTGATGAGCCATGGCTTATTATGCACCTTCCGTCGACACCCAGGAGCGGCGCGCCGCCGTATTCCGAATAGTCCATTTTCTTCTTGAGCTCATTGAACGCGTTCGACGCCATCGCGGCGCCGAGCGTGGCAACGATGCTGGTTTTTATCTCCTGTTTCAGCAGTTTCACTATAGTATCGATGACGCTCTCCGATATCTTCAATATAACGTTTCCGACGAACCCGTCACAAAGGACTATATCGGCGGCCCCCGCGTAGATATCGCGGCCCTCTATATTACCGATAAAATTCAGCTTTGACTCGCTCAGGAGCGCATGCGCCTCTTTCGCGAAATCAGTCCCCTTCGTCTCCTCTTGCCCGACGTTCAAAAGCCCTATAACGGGGTTTGGTTTGTGAAGAATGTATTTCGAGTAGGCGTCAGCCATTATGCCATACTGGAAAAGGTGCATGGGTTTAGGATTTATATTAGCCCCGACGTCTATTATAATTGCCGTGCCTGTGAGCGTCGGATAGACAACTGCTATGCCGGGCTTTTCTATACCGGGCAAAAGCCTTAAAGACAGGGTGGTCGCGCACACCACAGCGCCGGTATTGCCGGCGCTGACAAAACCATCCGCCTCGCCTCTCTTTAACAGCTCAATCCCGACGACTATAGATGACTGACGTTTACGCCTGACCGACAGCGCGGCCGGATCGTGCATAGCGATCCGCTCGGGCGCATGTATAATAGATATCTTATTCGATTGGTATCCGTGTTTTTTCAACTCCGCGCTTATCACACTATCGTCTCCTGCAAGCAAAATGTCGTAACCCAGTTCTTCGGCAGCCATTATGGCGCCTTCGACTTCTACGGCCGGAGCGCAGTCACTACCCATGGCATCGACTACTATCTTCATATATCCAAAACTCCTTTTATTTTTTCTTCTCTTTTTTCGATTCTATTATCACAACGCTCTTGCCTTTATAGTATCCGCAATGAGGGCACACCCTGTGCGGAAGCCTCGGTTTTTTACATTGCGGGCACACGGCAAGGCTCGGTAAATATAGTTTGCTATTCGCGCTTCGCCTCTTGTCGCGCCTGGCCTTTGAATGTTTGCGTTTAGGATTAGGCATCTGTCCTCCTTGTGTAATAGACCGCGGACCAGAGACTAGAGACCTATGAGGTCTTCGGTCTGTGGTCTTCGGTCTGTGGTCTTCGGTCTATTATTTGATGCGTATCGCGCGCTATCAACAGCTCTTCGTTGGTCGGCACGACCATGAACTTCGTTCTTTTCCGGACCACGCCCTTTAACTCTTTCGCGACGCGATTTACGAGCCACGGATTATTCTCGCTGATTCCGGCTGTGAACACGACAGCATCCAGCCCGCCCATAACTGCCTGATAGGCGCCGATATATTTTTTGATACGGTAAATAAAAATATCTATTGCAAGCCCCGCTCGCTTAGCCCCCTCACCCTTGCCCCTTAACTTTTTTAGGATATCCCGCATATCATTACTCTCTCCCGACACGCCAAGAAGGCCGCTTTCCTTATTCAGAATATCGCTTATGCGGCGGGGAGTCAGCCTTTCTTTCTTCATAAGGTAGAATACCACCGCGGGATCGAGGTCGCCGGAACGCGTGCCCATCATAAGGCCTTCGAGCGGAGTAAACCCCATCGATGTATCCGCTGACTTGCCCCTATCGACCGCCGCCATGCTGCAGCCGTTGCCGAGATGGCAGGTAATAAGCTTTAACTTATTCAAAGGACGCTTCAATAACCTCGCCGCTTCCCCCGCGACGAACCTGTGGCTCGTTCCATGGAAACCGTATTTTCTTATTTTGTACTTTTTGTAATATTCAAACGGAAGGCCGTATATAAATGCCGCGGGGGGCATGGTCTGATGAAACGCGGTGTCAAAAACGGCGACCTGCGGAATGCCTTCAAGCATTTTTGAACAGGCCATTATTCCTGAAAGCGACGGCGGATTATGCAGAGGATCGAGCTCGCTGAATATTTTGATCGACCTTATGACCTTTTCGGTTATGAGAGTCGACTCCTCAAATTCCTCGCCGCCATGGACCACCCTGTGGCCAATGCCGGAAATTTCGTCCTTCGATGATATTACGCCGTATCGCTCATCCGTCAATATGCCGACAATGAGATTGATCGCCGTATGGTGATCTTTACAGGAAACTTTTCTATGTAATGTATCCCCGCCCGCCTGATGCCTCAGGGTGGAGGCGGATTGGCCGATACGCTCAACAACGCCTCTTGCCAGCGGCATGTGCTTTTTTACATCAAATAACTGATATTTAGCGGATGAACTCCCGCAATTTATGACTAAAATCAAGGATTTAAGCCCTTATAACGGTTATCGCCACGGCATCAACGATATCTTCGGCGGTGCATCCCCTCGAAAGATCGCTCGCAGGCTGTGTGAGTCCCACAAGAATGGGGCCTACGGCCCTGGCATTGGCAAGCCTCTGCGTCATTTTGTACGAGATGTTACCCGAATTGAGATCCGGGAATATCAGGACATTGGCTTTGCCCGCGACATCGTTTGCCTCGCATTTTATCATGGCGACCTCCGGGACTATCGCGCTATCAACTTGAAATTCTCCGTCGATCAGTATCTTCGGTGAAATCTCCTTTGCCCTCGCCACCGCCTCTTTCACCTTATCCACCAAAGGCCCTTTGGCGCTGCCCTTGCTCGAATAGCTTAAAAAAGCGACTCTCGGAGTCTTTCCTACCAGCTTATCAAAAAGATCGGCGGACAATACCGCGATGCCCGCAAGCTGCTTCGCGTCCGGCTCAGGATTCACTCCGCAGTCCGCAAAGATAAAAACGCCCTTCTCCCCGTATGGTGAATTAGGTACCTCCATCAAAAACGATCCGGCGACGACCCCTATATTTTTGTCAACTTTAAGGCATCTCAAGGCGGCCCTCACCGTGTCAGCCGTAGTGTGGCTTGCCCCCGCGACAAACCCGTCCGCCGCGCCCCGCCGTACTAGAAGGCCGCCGAATATAAGGCAATTACCGGTCACAGCCTCTTTCGCCTCCGCCGGCGTCATGCCCTTTGGTTTCCTGAGCTCGTAATACTCGGATATAAGCCGGGGCGTATCATTATATTTTTCAGGATCGATCACTTCCAGGTCGTTTAAGTTTTTGCTCTTTACCGCTGACCTCACCTCGTCTTTTCCCACGAGGATTATTTTCGCGATATGATTGTCCAATATATAATTGAGGGCTTCGATGGTCCTCGGGTCATCGCTTTCAGGAAGCACTATCCTTTTGGAAAGCTTGGCTGCCCTGGCTCTTATATCGGCAATGATGCTCATTCACGCGCCTCTTTTCTTTTGTGATCTTACGAGCTTCTTCTTTAAAGCCGTTTCGACATTTTTCGGTATAAAATTGCTGAGGTCAGCCCCGAGCGACGCCGCCTCTTTTATGAGCTTGCTCGACACATAGGAGTAGTCCTCGTGAGGCATCATGAATATTGTCTCTATCCCGCCCGCCAGTTTCCTGTTTGTCAGGGCCAGTTGGAACTCGTATTCGAAATCGGATATCATGCGCAGTCCGCGTATCATGACTTTTGAATTACGCTTCTTTACGTATTCGACAACCAGCCCTTCAAAACTTTCCACGGCTACGTTTTTTATGCCTTTTACCGCGCCTCTCAGCATCTTGACACGCTCATCCGCGCTGAACAGGACGCCTTTCGACTTGTTATGCGCCACCGCGACTATAACATTATCGAATATCTTTGACGCCCGCTCGATCAGGTCTATATGGCCGTAGGTAACGGGATCAAAGGTGCCGGGATATATCGCGATCCTGGATCTATTCATAGGATTTTATGGAATATCGTAATGACCGTATCCCCGTATCTTCTCACTTTCTCTATTTTTATGGTTTTAAGGTCTAATGGCAGGTCGTCTTTCCTGTGATGCTCTACCACAACCAGGCCAATTCGTGATAATATATCATAAGAATCTATTAGTATCAAGCATTTTTTGGTCGTCCCTTTATAATAAGGCGGGTCCATGAATACGAGATCAAAATTCTTCCCTTCCTTTTTGATATTTGGAAGCGCTCTTAAGGCATCGGCTCTCAATATATCATATTGACAGTTATCCATAGCTAAGGATTTGAGATTCGCTTTAATCGCCTCTATGCATTTGGAATTATTATCAATAAAAGTCGCATGAGTTGCGCCTCTCGAAATTGCCTCGATACCTAAGGCGCCGCTTCCGGCAAATAATTCGAGAACCATCTTCCCGCTCACATCCTGCAGGATATTGAATATAGACTCACGCACCTTGTCCTGTGTCGGCCTTATAACTGCGCCTTTCGGCATAGCAATTAGCCTCGAGCGGTATTCGCCTCCTATCACGCGCATTGTCATCTCCTGCACCATATTAATAAAAACCGTCTCATCTTCAATTGACATCTCCTCGTTTCGTTTACCGTTCACCCGCTCGGCCTTCAGCCTCGCTGCTTACCGCTTACCGTAGACGGTAAACGGTACACGGTTAACGGTAAACGTAAAGTCACTTCTTATTTTGGAATCTGGACGCGAGCCCTTCCTTGAGCAGCTCATGGTGCTCTTCCTCTAAATCAGGATCCCTGGCGACCAGGCCGAATGCCTCTTTTCTGGCTAGCTCCATTATCCCGAAATCTTTCAATATATTTCCAAACCTTATCTCCGGGAGGCCGTGCTGCCTTGTGCCGAAAAACTCTCCTGGGCCGCGCAGGGCGAGGTCCGCCTCCGCTATCTGAAAACCATCGACGGTCCCCTCTATCGTCTTCAGCCTCTCTTCCGCTTCATCGGTCCCGGGATTCGAGAGCAGTATGCAATAAGATTCGTAATCTCCGCGCCCGATCCTGCCCCTCAGCTGATGCAGCTGCGCCAAGCCGAAGCGCTCCGCGTTTTCGATCAACATGACAGAGGCATTCGTAATATCGATGCCCACCTCAATGACTATCGTAGAGACCAGAATCTTCGTCTTCCCCTTTTTGAAATCCCTCATCACCATCTCTTTCTCTTTCGAGGCCATCCTGCCATGCAGAAGCCCAACCTCGAATTCAGGGAAAACCTCGTTTCTCAATTTCTTAACCATCTCATTCACATTTTGCGTTTTGGACTTCGCGTCCCGATTGAAGTCGAAGGATAAGCTTTGGACTTTGGGCTTTGAGCTTTGAGCTAAACTGTCTATCAACGGACATATTACATACGCCTGCCTGCCCTTGGCCAGCTCCTCTTTTATAAAATCGTAAACCTTGCCGCGTTTGGCTTCCTCAACCCAGTAAGTCACGATGGGCTTCCTCCCTTTCGGCAGTTCCCTTATTATCGAGATATCGAGATCGCCGTATATTGTCAGCGCAAGCGTCCTCGGGATCGGGGTTGCGGTCATCACGAGCACGTGGGGGTTCCGGCCTTTCTCTTTGAGAAGGGAGCGCTGTATGACCCCGAATTTATGCTGCTCATCTATCACGGCAAGCCCTAACCTTTTGAACTCGGCCGCCCCTTGAATAACGGCATGCGTCCCGACGACAATATTGACCTTTCCCTCTTTGATATCCGAATAGATCGCCTTCTTTGTCGTCTGGTCGATGCCGCCTATAAGAAGCGCGACATTTATGCCGAGAGGCATGAGGAGTTCGCTTAAATTCAGGAAATGCTGCCTCGCGAGGATCTCTGTCGGCGCCATCAAGACACCCTGGAAACCGTTCTGGACCGTGATCGTCAGGGCATACGCCGCCACCACAGTCTTTCCGCTGCCAACGTCGCCTTCCAGGAGCCGATTCATCGGTTTAGATGATGACATGTCGCGTTCAATATCAGCGGCTGCCCTCATCTGTCCTTCCGTCAATTCAAACGGCAGCCGTTTTTTAAATGCCGCCGCCGGGCCGCCCGCGACCTCATGGCTAATACCTGTAACTTCGAGGCGCGACTCTTTCCTCTTCATCGCCAGGGCAAGCTGCAGCATCAAAAATTCCTCGAAGACTATCCTGCGATAGGCCTTTTCGAGGTTCTCGAAGTTTGTCGGGAAATGGATATTCCGTATCGCGAATCTTATATCCACCAGCTTCTGGCGCGCCAGGATGTATGTGGGCAGCCTTTCCGTAAGGAATTTGCAGTATTTATTTACGGCGATAAAAGCCAAGCCCCTCAGATATCTCTGCGTAAGCTGGCTCGCCGCCCGATATACCGGAACTATCCTTCCCATATGGACGGAATCGGCCTCGTCGCCCTTCAGGATCTCATATTCCGGCTGGACTATCTGCAGTTTGTCGTAGCGTTCGACCTTGCCGTAAAGAACGACCTTCTGGCCCTTTGAAAAAAAGTCTTTGAGGTATGGCTGGTTAAACCATGTGGCGTGGATAAATCCGGTCTGGTCTGTAAGGACAATCTGAAATATGCGCGCGCCGGTTTTTGTAATATGGTTTCCCATGGTGATGATATCGCCTTTTATAGTCTGAGAGGCGCCTGCCTTCAGGTCTTTTATGGCAATGAAGTTCGAGCGGTCTTCGTACCGCGCGGGCAGATAATAAAGGATATCTTCGGCCTTTCCTATGCCGAGTTTCATGAGTTGTTCGAGCTTCTTCGGCCCCACGCCTTTGAAATACCGGATCGACGTATTCAATATATCATTTTTTTCTTGCATCTGTTTCCTGCCTATGCTAATATGTCGCTCGTTCACAATGCTCTCAAGGTACTCACTAAACATAAGGTGAAAAAATGTCCAAGCAATGCGAGATATGCGGAAAAAAACCTGTCGCCGGCAGAACCATTGTGCGCCGCGGGCTCGCCAAGAAAAAGGGCGGCGTCGGCCAGAAGATAACCGGTATAAATCCGCGCAGATTCCTGCCAAACCTGAAGACCGTCCGGGCGCTCGTTAACGGCTCCTCAAAAAGGATCCGCGTATGCGTCAAGTGCCTCAAGGCGGGCAAGGTTGTAAAAGTAGTATAATTTTAACACACCAAGCTTATTTTTTCAACATGGCTTAACGAGGGGCTTATTTAAAAAGGGAATACCATGCACGTAGGGGAAGTAATTCATAACTTGCGAAAAGATAAAAAGTTGACGCTTGCGGAATTATCCACGAAGTCCGGCGTGGCGCTCGCCACCCTGAGCCGCATCGAGAACGGCAGGATGACCGGGACCCTCAAATCGCACATTGAGATCTGCAAGGCTCTCGAGATAACGCTTCCCGATCTTTACATAGACCTT
>JAUYDB010000051.1 GCA_030691985.1 Candidatus Omnitrophota bacterium
AGCCTCTCCACCATCTCGTAAAGCAAGACCTTCCGTATCTCCAGAGACAGTTCCATGGACAATATGCCGAATTTTTCCGGGTCTGTTTCTGACAGGTTCTCGGCTAACAGTACGGCCAACAGCTTCTCCCCGTCCAGAAGAGGTATCCCCGTAAATGTCTCGGCCTCTTCGCTATCCACCCAGAAATTTCTGAAGAACTGCCTGTCTTCCGCTTTCGAGACATACATCTTTTGAGGATGCTCCGAGAATAAATTTATCAATTTATCATAATCGATCTTGTCAAAAACCTTTTTTTCAGTCCTTGGGCTCCACGCGCTGTATATCCTGCCCGGGCGGGGGAGGGCGCTTTCCGCGTCCAATATTAAAAGCTCGCATCGCCTGAAAATAAAATTTTCGTTTAAGAATTCGCTGAAAACTTTGAATATATCATCAAACTTTAAGGACGCGGACATCTTCTTCGTTATCTCGTATAAGCTTACTATGGCAAGCTCTTTATCCCTTACGTTATTTTCGATCCGGCTGAAGAGTTCGCATTCTTTCGAGATTCTGATTCTTTCAGCGTCTCTTTCCGATAACCTCATATCCCGCGAAGCCGCCTCCTGTTTGATTATATCCCGGTGGCACAGGAACCCAATCTGAAGGCAGTTAAAGACAAAGACCGGAAGCGCCGCGTTAAAATAATCTATCCTGTAATATAAAACAGATACGGGGTAAAGAAAAAGCCATGATAACGCCATAAGCGTTAATGAAGAGATGCTTGAATAAAAACATGCCGTAAGGGCTGTAAACAAAAGGCAAACGTTTATCAGGGCATAAGGGATGCGGGAATTAGCGTATAAAGCATGAAACACAAAAAAAAGACCTACGCAAAAAAACAAGCACAGAATCTTTATGCCGCGCAAACTCTATCCCTCCCCTGCACCTTTGCCTTATAAAGACGCTCATCCGCTATCCTTATAAGCTCTTCTTCCAGCGCCGCGTCCTCCGGATAGCTGGAAAGCCCTATAGATACCGTAATTGTGATGGTATTTCTTCGCAATATAAAGGGTTTGGCTTTGAGCGCCTTACGGACCTTTTCGCTTTGCGCTAAAGCATCCAGCTTACCCATCCCGCAAAACAGCATCGTAATCTCCTCGCCGCCGTATCGGCCTACCATATCGCCGTCCCGCATCATGGAACTTATCATATCCGCCAGGTGTTTCAGGATCAGGTCTCCGAACATGTGCCCGTGCCTATCATTGTAATCCTTGAAATGGTCCACATCCAGTATCAAAAATGAGAGCGCCCCTTTCTTTGTCGCCGACCTTTTCACTTCCTCGTGAAAACGTTCCATAAAATATCTGCGCGTGAAAAGCCCCGTAAGGCCGTCTTTTATCGCAAGCTCTTTAGTCCGCGAATAGAGCATGGCGTTCTCGGCGCTGACAGCGCCAAGGTGGGCTATTATATCCAAAAGCCTGAGGTCATCCTGTGTATATGCGCATTCCCGCGGGCTGTCCATCCTCAATATCCCGATAATCTTGTCTTCGCTCACCATTGGCGCGACGATAAGCGACCTGAACGCGCCTTTAGACTCATCCACATCCTCTGCCGGAAACCTGAAATCTTTCGCCACGTCTTCAATTATCAGAGACCTCCTGTGCTTTAAAACCCACTGGTCGAAAAAATCCCCCTTTTTCGCCTTGATCTTCGGATCGCCGCTGGAGGCGGAAAGCATCAGCTCCTGCCTTTCCATGTTTACCATGAAGAGGAGCACCCTGCCGGCTTTACCCAGGGTTTCGGATACTTTCTGGATTATTAACTTGTTTACACCGTCTAAGGAAAGGACCGTAGAGAGCGACTCAACTACATTCTTAAGAGCGGAATATCTGTCGAGCTTCTCCTCAAGAAACCCTATGCTCTTCTTCCGTTCATCCGCGCTATTCGACAGGAGATTTATATCTTCTTCTAATTTCTCCGATTTCAGGGCATATAAGGCATCTAATTTATTCTTATCGCGCGAGCACCTATAACCCGCAAATGACGTCAAAAAAAAAGCCACGGCGAGCGCCGGGTACCCGGGCAGACCTGTCCTTAAACCGAATAACAGGGCTGTGGCAATTGATAAAATGGTTATAAAAATCCCTCCCGGGGCCCCGGAGGCAATCCACGCAAACAATATGGCAATATTGAAGCCGGAGATTATCGTAATGGCAAGATTTATATAAAAAGCCGCCGGCGGATTCAGCCTGACAGAGAACTTCGACAGGAAATAGATTGAAGCGATTAGCGAGATTATTGACAGAATACCAAGAATCAGCCTGTTGCGGGAAGGAACCATTCAGTATGCTCTTTAGACAATAGTATTATCCGCATCTTTGTCAAAAAAATGGATCTTTGACATGTCTAACACAAGGTCCATGTCTTGATTGATAGTTGGCTTGTCGTGGCCGCCGACCTTGGCGACCAGAGAGCTCTTGCCGGATCTTAGATAGAGGTATGCTTCCGAGCCCATGGGCTCGATGACTTCGCAGGTCGCCTTTATGGTATTCTCCGGGGGGGCTTCCGAAACAAAAAGTTTATCATATATATCTTCCGGCCTTATTCCGAATACAACCTCTTTTCCGATATACGGTTCCATGATCTTCGCCATCGCGTCTATTATCTTGGCCTGGAACTTTCCTTCGTTGAAATAAAGCCTTCCTTCTTTCTTGATCACTTCGCCATTCACAAAATTCATCGGCGGGCTTCCTATAAATCCGGCAACGAATCTGTTCACCGGCTTATCGTAAAGCGTGATGGGGTCCGCTATCTGCTGAATGTGGCCGTCCTTCATCACGACTATTCTGTCTCCCATGGTCATGGCCTCAGTCTGGTCGTGCGTAACGTATATCATCGTCGTCTGGAGCCGTATGTGCAGTTTTTTTATCTCAGTTCTCATCTGGACGCGCATCTTCGCGTCGAGATTGCTCAAAGGCTCGTCGAACAGGAAGACGAGGGGTTTTCTTACGATCGCCCTTCCGACCGCGACCCTCTGCCTCTGCCCGCCGGAAAGCGCTCTCGGCTTTCTCTGAAGGAGTTGTTCTATGCCTAAAACGGCAGCGGCCTCTTTAACGCGCGCGTCTATCTCCGCCTTTGGATACTTTCTTAAGCGAAGGCCGAACGCCATATTCTCGTAAACTGTCATGTGGGGATATAACGCGTAGTTCTGAAAGACCATAGCGATATTTCTATCTTTGGGCGGGACATCGTTGACGTGGCGGTCACCTATATAAACATCTCCCTCCGTAGCGTCTTCCAGCCCCGCTATAATACGTAAAGTGGTCGATTTGCCGCAGCCGGAAGGCCCTACCAATACAACAAATTCCTTGTTCTCGATGCCAAGGTTTATATTTTGTATTGCCCAGACATTCCCCGAAAACGCCTTCGAAACGTTTTTTAAGCTTACCTGCGCCATAGAACCTTTATTTTATCATAATAAATAAAAGAGAAGCAAGAACTTCTTATCCCTTCTTATTCCTTTCTTATTCCTTCCATAAATAGCTTAAAATGTTCGATATGGTATCTTTAAGGTTCTTTCTGTGCACAATCATGTCTATAAGGCCGTGATTCAGTAAAAACTCGGACTTTTGAAAACCGTGAGGAAGCTTTTGTCTTATTGTCTGCTCGATGACGCGAGGCCCCGTAAACCCTATCAATGCTTTAGGCTCCGCTATGATAAGGTCGCCCAGCGACGCGAAGCTTGCCATAATGCCGGCCATCGTAGGATTGGTCAGGACTGATATAAAAAGGCACCCGGCCTTATTATGATAAGCCAGGGCCGCTGAAGTTTTGGCCATCTGCATCAGTGAAAACATGCCCTCATACATCCTCGCCCCGCCGCCTGAGCCGGAAACTATGATAAGAGGATGCCTGGTTTTAGTCGATAGCTCTATGGCCCTGGTCAGTTTTTCACCTACCACAGAACCCATAGAACCCATTATAAACCTTGAATCGGTAACACCCAATATGATCGGCTTATTGTTTATCTTCCCCTCGCCTGTAATGGCCGCCTCTTTCAGGCCCGTAAGCGCCTGATCACCATTCAGCTTTTCCTTGTAGGTCTTTGGGCCTTCAAACGTCAGCGGGTCGAGGGACTCCATTTCGGCATCCATTTCCTTAAAGGTCCCTTCGTCAAGCATGGTATTGACTCTTTCGCGGGCGCCTATGATGAAATGAAAGCCGCATTTCGGGCATACCCTGAAGTTTTCCTCCAGTTTCTTGTTATAGATCAGTTCATTGCATTCTTCACAGCGCGTCCAGAGGTCTTCAGGGATATCTCTCTTCTTCGCGATTTTTACTATCGTATATTTAGGTTTTCTCGGAAAAAACGGCATTGTTCAGTCCATCTCCTCGTATAGCGTATAGCGTTTAGCGGATAGCGTATAGAAAAAGTCGTTCGACTTACTAAACGCTATCCGCTATACGCTAAACGCTATTCATATTGCTTTACTCAACAGTTCCTTCGCCTTATCTACGGCGGTCGCGGCGTCTTTGGCATAACCATCCGCCTCTATGGAATCCGCGAAGCCTTGTGTAACAGGCGCGCCGCCTACCATCACCTTCACTTTATCACGGACTCCGGCATATTTCAACGCGGCTATAGTATCCCTCATCGAATTCATCGATGTTGTGAGAAGGGCGGATAACACCAATATCTCCGCCCCTTTTGTTTTCACCGCGTCCACGAATTTTTCCGGCGGCACATCAATGCCGAAATCTTCGATATCGAAACACGCGCCCTTAAGCATCATGCTCACTATATTCTTTCCTATATCGTGCAGGTCGCCTTTGACGGTGCCTATGGCAACCTTGCCTATGGGTTTTATGCCGTGCTTTGTAAAATATGGCTCAAGTATCGCCATTCCCGCATGCATGGCCTTAGCCGAGATGAGCACCTCCGGTATGAATATCTCGTTACGCTTAAATTTACCGCCGATTATCTCCATCCCGGCTATCAGGCTGTTGTCGAGAATTGCCTTTATCTCAACTCCGCTGTTTAGCGCGAATCTCGTCTTTTCGGCAACGCCATCCCTGTCGCCCTCCTGAAGCGCGTCTTTAATATCCTGCAGAATTTTATCTCTCATCTCTCGTCCTCAAACTTATGTATGACCAGGCCCGATAGCGGCTTGGGATAAAAATAGGTGGCTTTCCTTGGCATCTTCTCGCCCAGTTTGGCTATGCGTTTCACCTGCGAGACTTTTGTGGGATTTAAGAAAAAGGCCATTTTATATCCGAGATTATCGACAAGACGAACGGCATCGGCCGGGTTTTTAAAAAATTCCACATTATCGTCTTCGTCCCTGATTCCCAGCACATGCTGCAGGATAAATTGGTGTAATATCGAAACATCGAGCCTCTTCCAGTCTTTCGATTTGCCCCTGATGACCCTATCCGAATATCCCGCATCCCTCAATTTTAATATATAAAAATTGCCTTTGCCAAGGTATATTCCGAATACGCGCTTATCGGCCATACGGCCCAGTTCGGACATTAGGGTTTTGAGCCCGGGCATCTTTCTGATAACAAAAAATTCATCCAATCTATTTATCGCATCCTCTTTTGACAGGCGCCCGGCATCTTTAATAAGGCGGTGCGCCGGCAGGATCGTCAGCATAGCTTCATCGGATTCCACAAAGTATGCCATCATATATTTAGAAGAGTCTTTCACCTCCCGGGGAACCGGTTCATCCTGAAGCCCGAGAGAATAATCCCGCGCGACCTCATAACGATGGTGGCCATCCGCGATAAAGATGTCTTTCGCGGCCATCAGGCCTTCTATCTTATTTATAGCGTATTTATCATCTAATCGCCAGACCCTATGCCTCACATTATCGAACTCGAAGTCTATGATTTTTTTATCCTTTCGGCCGCGGACCTCCTTTAAAATATTCTTGACCTTACGGCCCCTGTCTTCATACAATACAAGGATGGGGCTTAAATTCGCCCTGACCTGCCTCATCAGATTCATCCTGTCCGTTTTCGGGGACGCGAGTGTATTCTCGTGAGGCAATACACTGGCGCCTTTACCTGTATCAAGGCCCATCAGCCCTATAAAGCCGGCCATATCTATAATCCTTTTGCCTTCTCTGTAAATCTGGGAATAGATATACATGGCCTTCTCGTCATCGCGGATCATCACGCGGGCCTTAAGCCACGTTTCGAAGAATCCCTTCGCGCGGGTATAACGATTGTCATTTATGCTATCGCTCTTTTTTTGCTTGCCGAGGATGAGCCTGACGATATTATTCGGATGGGTTCTATAAAGGCCCTCTTGCATCCGAGCGGGTATGATGTCGTATGGCGGGCTGACGACGCGCGACAGATCTTTAACCTTAGCCGGATTATACCGGATCGCCCTGAAAGGTTTTATGGATATCAATTCCGCACTCCCCTCAGGTACATAAAAGCCCCCAGGTTCAATCCTAATAGATCCGATAACAGGTCATATTTATCGGGCATCCGGCCGGGAATGAAGGTCTGCGCCCATTCGCCTATGCCGGCGTAGGCGGAGCCTAACACTATCGTGAATATCAGCAATATGCCGATATTAACGTCAAGCTGTAATTTTAAAAAAGCGTCCAGCATGAGAAATCCAAGCGCGAAGAATTCCAACAGATGGATCACTTTATCCATGTTTTTAAATCCAAACTGCGGAATCTCATCTCCCGGTATCAGCGTCAGAAACGCTATGACAAGCGCCCATAAACCGAGCAATAGCCACGCCCTGACCGCCTCATTCAGTTCTCTATTATCCATCTTTCCCACGGTTTAAAGAACAGCCTTCGCATCCTTTAGATTTGGCCTCGGGACAGGGCTTGTTGTCTTTAGCGCTTTTTTTATCCTTGCCCCCCGCATCGCTCGGGACTCGATTCTTATAATCTGTCTGATAGAACCCGCTCCCCTTAAATATGACAGCGCTGCCCATCCCTATCAGTCGATAAACTTTTGCGCCGCATTTCGGGCAGTATTTGATGGGGGCGTCTTTTATGCCTTGAAACTTTTCAAAGCATTCCTTGCATTTCGAACATTCATATTCGTAAGTCGGCATGTCGTCCTCGCAATATAGAGTAGTAACCAGAAACCAGTAACCAGATACCAGAATCAGTCAGGAAATAGGGGGACACAATACCTATTTCCTTGCACAAAATCTCAAGGACATAGGTAGTGTGTCCCATTGCTGTCCAAATTGGCGCAATTTCCCCCACACCTTAATCCTCTCCCCCTTCGGGGGAGAGGA
>JAUYDB010000089.1 GCA_030691985.1 Candidatus Omnitrophota bacterium
TGGCGCGCGGCCTAGCCTTTACGCGCGCACAAGCGAGCATGGGATGGGGGTGCCCGCTGCTTAGGAATACGATCTAATCTAACCGCTAATATGGTGTCGGACGCTCGGTAATCCTAGCGGGCATACAGATACCCGCCTCTATAGACGTCGTTTGTACACCCCATGCGAGCGCGGAGCACGTAAAGGCGGCCGCGCGACAGGACCCGTAAAAATTTACTGCGGTGGATTCTTGCAGTTGAAATAAGGTATTTTGACAACAAATCAAGGTATTTTACTTGACTTTGAAAGTTGCGGGTGTTAATATTAATTGAAATAATGACACTAAGGAGGGCAAGAAAGATGAGGAGGCTTGGGATAGCGGTTTTAGCGGTAATGTTCGCGGTCACGATGAACGGCTGCGCGGTAAATTTTTACAAAGGAAAACCGGATCAGGAGAAGAAGATAAAACAGTTGACGACCCAGGTCGAAGAGCTCGAGCAGGCGCGCCGCATGCTTGAGGACAAGCTCGCCCAGGAGATACGCGATAAACAGATACTTTTGCAAAACACTAGCCGCGGCCTTATTATCACCATGGCCAACGATATTTTATTCGATTCCGGGAAGGCCAAGATAAAGAAGGATGCCTATTCTACATTGAATAAAATTGCGGCAGTGCTGAACGAAACCGTGCCTGACAGGGATATAGGCGTGGAAGGCCACACCGATAACGTTCCGATAAAACACTCAGGATGGAAATCAAACTGGGAGCTTTCGTCAACACGCGCTGCCAGCGTACTGCACTATCTGATAGATGAGTGCGGTATAGAGCCCAGGAGGCTTTCCGCGATAGGATACGGCGAATTCAGGCCGATAGATTCAAACGATACAAAGAGCGGCAGGGGGAAGAACCGCAGGGTAGAGATTATAATTCTGCCTAAGGATATGAGTAAGAAATCCTACGAGGAGATGCAGTCAAGGGTTTCTGAGGAAGCCAAGACGGCGGAAGAATCCAGAATGTCCGAAAATACGGTTAAATAAGACGGTCTTTCCTGATGACGGCAAAAGACGCAATGGGGGATGAGAAAGTCCCCCATTGTTTTTAATCGTTATCCGTCGTCCGTTATTAGTTTTGACGGACTACGGACTACGGACTACGAATGACGAACATCCCCCAGCACGTCGCGATAATTATGGACGGAAACAGCAGGTGGGCAGAGTCGCGCGGCCTGCCGATAATAGCCGGCCACAAAGCGGGCGCAAAAGCTGTCAATAGGATTACAGAGGCGGCCCGGGAGATGGGTATAAAAGTCCTGACGCTCTACAGTTTCTCAACAGAGAATTGGAAGAGGCCGAAAAAGGAAATTGAGGAGCTGTTCAGATTGCTGGAGGATGAGCTCGAAGAGAGAGAGGAAAAGCTTAATAAGAATGACATAAGGCTGTCCGTTATCGGCGATGTCAAGCGTCTACCCCGGTCAACCCGGGAAAAACTGGCGAAAGTCATGAACTCTACCAAGAATAATGGCGGCATGGTGCTCAACCTCGCCTTGAATTACGGCGCGAGGGCCGAGATAATAAACGCGGTTATAAACATATCGAAAAAAGTTAAAGAAGGCGCCATCCGTATCGATGAGATAGATGAAAAATTATTTTCAGGCTGCCTGTATACCGGGGCCTTGCCCGATCCCGGTCTTTTGATAAGGACATCCGGCGAATACAGGATTTCGAATTTTCTTTTGTGGCAGATATCGTATAGCGAGTTTTATGTAACAAAGACGCTATGGCCCGATTTCCAAAAGAGTGACTTCAGAAAAGCCGTGGAGGAGTATAAGAAGAGGGAGAGGAGATTTGGGGGATAACCGATCGCTTACGAAGAGGATAATGACAAGCGCGCTTATATTAATGCTGGCGGGCCTTGTCATTTTTTATTTTCCTAACTGGGTATTCTCGCTTCTGGCGTCAGGCATGATAAGCATAGGACTGTTTGAGTTCTTCGGCCTTGCGGAGAAGAAAGGTTTCGTCGTATACAAGTATATCGGGACGCTCATAGGAATGTGCGTCCCGATTGTCATATATTTTCAGAGAGGCGGAGAAGGTTATTTCGCGTCCGAGCCGTTTTTTATCGTGATAGCCTGTCTCTTCATGTTTGTTTTGCAGTTTTCCAAACCGGACGCGTCACAGGCGCTCGCGAGCATCGCGATCACGCTATTCGGCCTTTTATACATAGCCTGGTTATTTTCATTCTTTGTAAAATTAAAGTTTCTGCCCGACGGGGCGCTCCTGGTAGTGTTTCTGATACTCGTTACGAAGATGGGCGATGTAGGCGCGTACCTGGTGGGGAACGAATTTGGCAGGCATAATTTGATACCGCGGATAAGCCCGAACAAGACCGTTGAGGGCACGATAGGGGGGCTTCTCTTCAGCGTGTTGAGCGCCATCGCAAGCCGGGCCTACCTTCCGCATTTTTCATACGCCCATCTTGGGATTCTCGGGCTCCTTTTGGGAATACTGGGCCAGGCAGGCGACCTGGCAGAGTCGCTTTTAAAGAGGGGTTGCAATGCCAAGGATGCAGGCACAAATCTTTCCGGGTTCGGAGGGGTTCTCGACCTTATCGACAGCCTCCTGTTCACGGCCCCGATTTTCTATTTCTACGTCGTAGTACTGTTGAAGTGAGTTATGGAAATTTTTCGGCTTCACCCCCCTCAAGCGTTTACTTTTGGGTGTTGCCTCCGCTTGCCGCAAATCACATTGGGCATGTGATTTGCTGTTGAAAATTTTTGATGGCCAATGAACCTGCAGAAGCGTAAAAGCTGTTCTCGCAGTTTCATTGTCCTTTCTATAACGCCATAAGGTATCAAAAATTTTAAAGTCGCTCCGGCAAACACCCAAAAGTTCCGCTGTCGCCAGTAGCCGAAAAATTTAATGGGAGCGAAGAAGGAAATTTTTCATTTCACTAGGACTAGATGACGATCTTAAGCCATTGAATGGCCATGTGGCCATGGGGGTTGAGCCGTATAAATTTTGTTTACGATGCTCTACCCGAAAACTATTATGACCGTTATATCCGCAGCTGCTGTAAATCCTAATATACCAAGACCAAAAGGATTATTCCTTGAAAAACAAAATTAGGCGAAAGGTCCTGGCCTTGTGTTCATAAGAGAATCGAGGCTTAAAAAATTTCAAGTGGAGCGGCAGGACCCGTAAAAATTTCTGTAGCGGAGGTGCGGCGGTTGTGAAGAAGCGAATCGCGATACTTGGTTCTACGGGTTCCATAGGCGTTAATACGCTGGATGTTATTTCTGGGTTGGGATCGCGCTATGTAATAACGGCCCTGACTGCGGACTCGAGCATAAGGCTGCTTGCGCATCAGGCGAGAAAATACCGCCCGAAAATAATTTTTGTAGGAACAGAGTTATTAGCTAAAAAGATAAAGCCGCTCATCCCTTCAGGCACCGAGGTAGTTTTTGGCAGGGATGATTTAAGCCGTATAGTTTCACGCTCGGACGTCGACCTTGTGGTATTCGCGATAAGCGGCTCGGCCTGCCTCATTCCTCTTGTCGAGGCAATAAGGGCAGGAAAGGCGGTTGCGCTTGCGAATAAAGAGTCGCTGGTGAGCGCCGGCGAGATAATAATGAAACTGGCGCGCAAGCATAATGTAAAGATAATACCTGTTGACAGCGAACACAGCGCGATATTCCAGTGCCTTAACGCTATCGGAAAAGAATTTTTAACGAAGATATATCTTACCGGAAGCGGAGGGCCTTTATTGAAGGTCGCTAAGGATAAGTTTGATTCCCTCCCCCGGAATTTTATATTGAAACATCCAAAGTGGAAAATGGGGAAGAAGATATCGGTAGATTCCGCTACGATGATGAATAAGGCCCTTGAGATAATCGAGGCGAAACACCTCTTCGGTATGGACGATAAGTCCATAGAGGTGCTTATACATCCGGAGGCCATAATACATTCTATGACGGAGTTTAAGGACGGCTCTGTGCTGGCGCAGCTGGGCACCCCGGACATGCGGCTTCCGATCCAATACGCCCTGACGTACCCCGATCGAGCCGGCGGGGTTGTCAAACGGCTGGACTTCTCGATGGTAAAGGCGCTGACATTCCTGAAACCCGATTTCAGGAAATTTCCATGCCTGGGACTGGCCAGAACGGCGGCGCGCCGAGGGGGCACAAGCCCCGCGGTTCTGTGCGCCTCAGACGAAGAAGCCGTTAAGAACTATCTTGAAGGCAGGATACGGTTTTCCGATATACCGAAAATAATAGAAAAAGTGCTGTCGCGTCATGCTGAGATAACCGGGCCGTCCTTAAGCGATATACTTAAGGCCGAACGCTGGGCCCAGGAGGAGGCGAGGATACTTTGCCGTCGATAATATATTTCATCGCCGTATTGAGCATACTTATACTGGTTCATGAATTCGGGCACTTCATAGCCGCCAAACGGCTGGGGGTCAGGGTAGAAAGATTTTCCTTCGGATTCGGCCCGAAAATAGTTTCTTTTAAAAAAGGCGATACGGAATACCTGATTTCCGCGATACCCCTCGGCGGTTATGTCAAGATGGCAGGAGACTCGCCCGGCGAAGAACTCACCGGCCAAAGAGGAGAATTCCTTTCGCGCAGCATATCGGACAGGTTCGGGATAATATTCGCCGGCCCTCTCTTAAACTACGTACTCGCGTTTCTCATATTTTCAGTTATATTCATGTTCGGCAGCCCCACCCTTACCACTGATATAGGCGGATTTCTAAAAGGTTATCCTGCCGAGAAAGAGGGCCTTTTGGCAGGCGATAAGATTATAGCGGTAAACGGGAAAGCCGTCAGGTACTGGGAGGATATGACCGGGATCATCCGCGAAACCGTCGAAGGCCCAGCCAGGTTTTCAGTGATGAGAAACGGCAAGATTTTTGAGAGGGATATATCGCCTGTCGTGCGCAGGACAAAGGATATATTCGGCAAAGAAGTCCGCATAGCCATGATAGGCATTGCGCCTTCGACGAGGATAGAAACAGTAAGATATGGTTTTCCGCAGTTTTTCTATATGGCCTTCAAAAAACTTACCGCTTTGACCGCCATAACATACAGGGCATTATGGTCGGTCATGACAGGCAGGTTATCCGTAAAAGAATCCATGACAGGCCCGATAGGCATATTTATCGTGACGAGTCAGGCGGTGAAGCTCGGGGCCATCTATATACTGCATCTCATGGCGATATTGAGCGCGTCGCTCGCCATATTCAACATGCTTCCGTTCCCTGTTTTGGATGGAGGGCATATACTATTTTTGGCCATAGAAAAGATAAGGAAGCGTCCGCTCTCTACGAAGGTTCAGGAATCTATAAGCAACGCGGGCGTGGCCTTACTTATACTGCTTACCGTATTGATATTTTACAACGATATCATTAAATTCGGCATAGCCGATAAGGCGATGAAATTTTTCATCCCAACCCGATAGGGGCAGATTGACCGGCGCTAAGCCGCTCTTGGCCATGCGGCCAGGGGGTTTCGCCTAATTGTGGAGAAAATAAGGAAATTTTTCATCCCAACCCGATAGGGCAGCTATCGGCAGGTGCCCCTTCGGCTAATGCCGCCATCTAGGATCTTTAGTTTTGGTAGTACCTATATGTGTGGCGGCATGCCTTGTGAATAGCTGATGGTAGTATATAGGCAAGTGGTAGTTATACGTTGGCGGCATTTATACGCCTCAAGGGCATCCTGCCGGTTGCTGCCCCGACATGAGATGAAAAATTTTATGGAGAGAATAAATCAAGTTTTACGGGTAGCGCGAGGTGGTGTTGAATGGCTATATGGCCATGGGGGTTCAAGCCGTATAAATTTTGTTTACGATGCTCTACCCGAAAACTATTATGACCGTTATATCCACAGCTGCTGTAAAGCCTAATATACCAAGACCAAAAGGATTATTCCTTGAAAAACAAAATGAGGCGAAGCCCCCTGGCCATATAGCCAGAAGCGGCTTGTGCTGCTACGCGCGACAGGACCCGTCCTGTTGTGAAAGGCCCTGGCCTCGTGTCCATAAGAGAATTGAAGCTTAAAAAATTTCAAGCGAAGCGACAGGAACTATTTTAGAGTAGATTATGGAAATAAAGAGGCGGAAGACTAGACAGGTAAGGGTGGGCGATGTCAGGGTAGGCGGGGGCGCGGGCGTCTCCATTCAGTCTATGGTTAAGGCGGAGAGCGCGGATGTCAAAGCTGTAGTTTCGCAGATAAAGGCATTGGAGAGCTGCGGTTGTGAGATCGTAAGGGTCGCCGTCAAGACTTTTGACGATGCCGATGCCATTCGCCTGATAAAGAAACGCACAAATATTCCTCTCGTTGCCGATATCCATTTTGATTACAGGCTTGCGATCCGGTCGATCGCAGGTGGAGCGGATAAGATTCGTCTCAATCCGGGCAATATCAGGTCCCGCGGCGAAATAGCGCAGGTTATTCGCGCCGCTAAGAGCTCGCGCATACCCATCAGGATCGGGGTGAACTCCGGGTCGGTGATGTCAAGATCGCAGGCCGCAGACCGTAGACCGCAGACCGATAACCGAAAACCGATAACCGAAAACCGAAAACCGACAATGGCAGGACACCTCGTCGACGCGGCCTTAGGTTATGTCAAATTGTTTGAGGATCTGGAGTTCCGTGATATAATAATCTCGCTCAAAAGCTCGGATGTTGCCTCGACCGTTGAAGCGTACCGCAGGATCGCCGCAAAGTGCGATTATCCTTTACACCTTGGCGTCACCGCCTCTGGGCCGTATGACTCCGGGATTGTCAAATCATCGATGGGAATCGGGGCGCTTTTATTAGACGGCATAGGCGACACGATAAGGGTTTCGCTGACCGCTTCTCCCATTGAAGAAGTTATAGCCGCAAAGAGAATATTAAGCGCGCTGGGTATAAGGAGATCAGGCCCGGAAATAATCTCCTGCCCGACCTGCGGCCGCTGCCAGGTGAATTTGATGAAGATTGTCAGCGAGCTTGAAAAGAGACTATACGCTATACGCTATACGCTATACGCTAACCGTTTCGCTACCATCGCGCTTATGGGCTGCGAAGTGAACGGTCCCGGCGAGGCATCCGCGGCAGATATCGGCATAGCATTTGGTAAGAGCACAGGCATGTTGTTTAAAAAAGGCAAGATCGTTAAAAGGGTCAAGGCGAAGGACGCGGTCAGAGAGTTGATAAGGAATTTGTAATTAACGCAGTACGCATAACGCACAACGCAATACGAACCATATGCGCTGGACTGAAGCACTGATACCGACACTTAAAGAGGACCCGCAGGAGGCGGAGGTCATAAGCCATAAACTTATGATACGCGGCGGATTCATAAGGAAACTTATATCCGGCTTGTATTCCTACCTTCCGTTAGGTGTCCGTGTGTTGAATAAGATCGAGGCCATAATCAGGGAAGAGCTTAATTCGCAAAACGCCCAGGAGGTTTTATTGCCGGCGATCCATCCGCCGGATATCTGGAAGAAGACAGGGCGATATGACCTTCTCGGGCCGGTGCTTATAAAGTTTAAAGACAGGCATGGTAGAGAGCTGGTCCTCGGGCCGACCCATGAAGAGATAATAACCGACCTTGTCGCCAGTAATGTCAGATCCTACAAAAATCTTCCGCTTATATTATACCAGATACAGACAAAATTCAGGGATGAGCCCCGCCCCCGTTTTGGCGTCATGCGGACTTCCGAATTTATCATGAAGGACGCTTATAGCTTTGATTGCGACATTGAGGGCATGGAGAATAGCTATAAGAAGATGTATGACGCGTATTGCCGTATATTCGAGCGCTGCGGCCTTCCCTATATAGCAGTGGAAGCGGATCCCGGAATAATGGGCGGTAATATTTCGCATGAGTTTATGGTCCCATCCGAGGCGGGCGAGGATAAAATAGCTGTATGCGAGAAGTGCAAGTACGCGGCGAGCACGCAGGTAGCGAAATGTGTTAGCTCAAAGCTCAAAGCTCAAAGGAAAAAAAAATGCCGATAACGGAGGTTGAGACGCCCGGCATAACGACGATTGAGAAGGTGTCAGCGCTCCTGAAGGTCGGGCCCGAGCGGCTCGTCAAGACGCTCATTTACAAGGCGGATGATAAGATTGTAGCCCTGCTTGTAAGGGGCGATTTTGAAGCCAACGAAGCGAAACTAAAAAATTATCTTCAATGCGCGAACCTTGAGCTCGCCGACGAGAAGACCATACAGGATGTCACGCTCGCGCCGGTAGGGTTTTCCGGACCGGTAAGGATAAAGGCAGCGAGGATATTGGCTGATAATAGCGTAAAAGACATGGTAAATTTCGTCACCGGCGCCAACACAAAGGACGCGCACCTGATAAACGTCAATATTGGAAGGGATTTTGAGGTTAAGGAATTCGGCGATTTCAGGGTCATAACCGAAGGTGACGGCTGCCCCGCGTGCGGCAAACAGGTAACGATAAAGACCGCCATAGAAATAGGCCACACATTCAAGCTCGGCACGAAATACTCGGATTCGCTCGGCGCGAAATTCCTGGATAAGGACGGCGCGGAAAAGCCTGTGGTAATGGGCTGTTATGGGATAGGCGTAAACCGGATCATGGCGAGCCTTATCGAAACTGCCAATGACAAGGACGGGATAATATGGCCCAAATCGATTGCGCCTTACCCGGCCGTAATTCTTGCGTTGAATATCGAAAATAAGAAAGTCAAAGAGCTGTCCGAGGACATTTATGCAAGACTTACAAAATCCGGGCACGACGTTCTATATGACGACAGGGATGAATCCGCCGGTATAAAATTTAAAGACGTTGACCTGATCGGAATACCTGTAAAAATCATCATAGGGGAGCGTAACGCCAAAAAAAATATGATCGAAGTAAAAGATAGATTGACCGGTAAAATCGATACGGTCAATTCCAAAGACCTCGAATCTCATCTCAATACCCTCTTAATAGATCAGAGTTTTAAGAGACGGTAATAAAAAGGGGTCTGACCCAACGCGTCTACTAAGCCGTGAATGGGTCTGACCCCTTTTTATGGATAGCTTGCTATGCCAAAAAATGGGGTCAGACCCATTCAATAAGCAATAGACGCGCTGGGTCAGACCCCATTTTCTTATAGAACTGAACTGTTACCTCTATAACGAGTTTCAGGTTTCTATGGGCAGAGTGAGAAAAGAATTACCATGCCTTTTCAAATATTTCTGTCTTGTTTCACACAAAGTTTTTTGCCCCCCCCTCTGGCCTTATGGTCAAAATGGCCAAAGCCGAAAATTCCGAAAATATTCTTGACATAATCGGCATATTATAGTATAAAGTATACATACTTTTCTTTGAAGGAGAGAAAGGTGGGTAGAGGATTCTAACCCGCTTTTTTTTCGCCTTTTTAATGGGAAACGAAATGGACGTAATCGACCGCGTTAAAGGATTGATTTCAGGATATTTGGAAGAAAATGGCATGGAACTTGTCGATATTACCTACAGGCGTGAGGCGGGCGGTATGACCTTGAGGCTCCTGGCGGATATACCGGTTGGTATCAGCATAGCGCAGTGCGAAGGCCTGAACAATTATTTAAGCGAGCTGTTGGATAAAGAGAACGTTATAGGCGAACGTTATCTGTTAGAGGTATCGTCGCCAGGGCTCGACAGGCCGATTACGACCGATAAAGATTATGAGCGCGTTATGGGTAAAGTTCTTGATATAACTACCTATGAGCGGATAGATATGCGCAAGATACACGAAGGCTCGCTCATCGGGATGGACAGTGAAAACATAGTAATCGAATCAAAAGGCGTAAGTACCGTAATACCTAAGGCGAAGATTGCGATGGCGAGACTGAAGGTGGATCTTTGAGACAGTCATGCAACAAGTTTAGCGTTTAGCGTATAGCGTATAGCGGATAGCGGATAGGAAAAGTCGTACGACTTACTAAACGCTAAACGCTAAAAGGTATAGAATTACTGTTACTATACGCTAAAACCATCGTTTGACTTTACGAGAGAGGCGAAAAATGAACGAAGAGCTGCTTACAGTGCTTGAACACATGGAGCGCGAAAAGGGGATAGATAAAGAATACCTATTCAAGGCGATAGAATCTGCCCTGGCTAGCGCGGCCAAGAAAATAATGGGGAACAAGGAGGCGGATGTCGTCGTGACTATCGACCGTAATACCGGACAGATAAAGATAGTAAGCGAGGGCAAGGAGATAAATTCCGAAGAGTTCGGGAGGATTGCGGCGCAGACGGCAAAGCAGGTCATTGTCCAGAAGATCAGGGAAGCGGAGCGTGACATAATATTCGAGGATTATCAGAAGAGGGTCGGGACCATTACCAGCGGCTCCGTCCACCGCTTTGAAAAGGGCGACATAATATTGGACCTGGGGAAGACGGAAGCGGTGCTTCCAAAATCGCAGCAATGCCCAAGGGAGCGTTACAAGCAGGGGGACAGGATACGCGCCTATATATTGGAAGTCAATAAGACCTCGCATGGTCCGCAGATAGTCCTTTCGCGTTCAGATTCCGCGTTTGTAAAGAAGCTCTTTGAGATCGAGGTGCCGGAGATAACCGAGGGCATAGTCGAGGTGAAGTCCATTTCACGCGAAGCGGGAGAGAGGACTAAGCTCGCGGTGTGGTCTAAAGATGAGAAGGTAGACGCTGTAGGCGCCTGTGTCGGAATGCGCGGTTCGCGCGTAAAGGACATCGTAAGAGAGCTGCAGGGAGAGAGAGTCGATATAGTCAGATGGAGCGATGATCTTAAAGAGTATGTTAAGGCGTCGCTCGGCCCGACAGAAATTTCTGAAATAAAAGTAGATAAAGCGAACAAGAAGATAGAGGTTATAGTTCCGAACGACCAGCTTTCGATAGGAATAGGCAGGCACGGGCAGAATATAAGGCTGGCTTCAAGGCTGATCGGATGGGATATGGACATAAGGGGGAAAGAAGAAAAGCCGAAGGTAGCCGAAGAAAAGCCAGAGGTTTTAGCTAACAGCATACAACTGACACCTGACAAGGAATTGATAGAAGTCAAGCTTACCGACCTTGACGGAGTCGGGCCAAAGGTCGAAAAGATCCTGATAAAGGCCGGATACGATACGGTAGATAAGATTAAAAATCTGAGCGTTGAGGAGTTGACAAAACTTGAAGGGTTGGGGCTTAAGACGGCCGAAAAGATATTAAAATCGGCGAAGGGTTAAGGATAGATAATGATAAAGAAGAATAAAGAAAAAAATATTGCCGGAAAGAAAAAACCGTTGGGAAAAATTATAGCGGCGAAATCAAAGGCAAAAAGGGTCCCTAAAAAGGCGCCGAAGGCTTTGAGGAAGACTGTCGCTAAAAAGGGATTAAAGAAAAAGAAGGGAATCGAGAAAGAAGGCCATCCGCCTGATACTTCAACAGAGCTCAGTATTAACCCTGAGCGAAGTCAAAAGGTTGAAAAGACGGCCGTTAAGGCAAAGCCGACCGTATATGAGGCCTTGAGGCAGGAAGCGGCCCGTAGGACCTTCACGCCGAGCCCTGTCCCGAAGAGGGAATTTCCGCGCAAGAGTCCTGAGACAGCGCCTATTATAAAGAGGGAAGAACCTCCAAAGAAGGTTTTGGAGGAGGCCGAAAAGGAACCCGCGTCCATCGCGCCAAAGGTTGACGAGAAACCGTCCTCTGATCCTTCGGCAAAAGCTCAGGATCGTCCCGAGCATTTGTCGAGGGATGATAAACTCAGGACAGGCCCTGAGCCTGCCGAAGGGCCGGCGCCGGAGAAAGAGGGGCCGAACGCGCTTGTTGATTCGGGTCCTGCCGCTGAAAATATCGTAACCGAAGAGGTCAGTCCTCAGGAAGCGCCTAAGCTGAGGGTGATGGAACTCGATTTACCGATTGCCCTGAAAGAGCTGGCCGCGAAGATTGGCGTCAGGCCGAACGAACTCATTATTGAATTGATGTCGAAAAACGTGTTTGCCACGATAACCCAAAATTTAGGCGAGGATATAGTAAAGAGCCTTCTGGTTTCCCGCGGCATAGAGTTTAAGAAGCCGCCCAAGGCGGAAGACCAGATCATGAAGGAACACAAACAGATGGAGGCCGAACAGGACATCAAGCATCTTACCGCTCGAGCGCCGGTTGTGACGTTCATGGGCCACGTCGACCATGGTAAGACGAGTCTATTAGACTTTATAAGGAAGACTCGAGTCGCTGAGAGGGAGAAGGGCGGCATAACGCAGCACATAGGGGCATACGAGGTGAAGTTTAAGCAAGGTTCGGTAACGTTTCTCGACACTCCGGGACACGAGGCGTTTACAGCTATGAGGGCGCGCGGCGCCAACGCCACCGATATAGTAGTTCTGGTAGTCGCGGCGGATGACGGCGTTATGCCGCAGACGAAAGAGGCGCTCGACCATGCCAGAGCCGCCGGCGTTACGATAGTCGTCGCGATAAATAAATGCGACCTTCCGGGCGCCAATCTTGATAAGGTAAAAGGGCAGCTTTCTCAGGTCGGGCTTACTTCCGAGGATTGGGGCGGTAAAACTATATGCGTGCCGGTTTCGGCGAAGACCGGCGAGGGTATAGAGCATCTCTTAGAGATGCTTCTTCTCGAGGCCGAACTTTTGGAACTTAAGGCGAATACGCGTTTACGGGCAAGGGGTGTGGTCATAGAAGGGAAGCTTTCGAGCGGCCAGGGGCCTGTGGCGACGCTCCTTGTCAAGAACGGCACTCTTAAATTAGGCGATATGATTGTAACAGGGATGCATTACGGCAGAATCAAGGCGATAATGGACCATATGGGTAAGAGGGTGGACTCCGCGCCGCCGTCAAAGCCTGTAACAATGCTTGGCCTGTCCGGCGTTCCTATGTCCGGAGATGAATTCTTCGTAGTAAGAGACGAGAGGAAGGCGAGGACCTTATCGCTTTTGAAACAGGACGAAGACCGAAACAGGAGGCTTAAGTCCACGAAACGCGTTACGTTAGAAGATTTTTACGCCCAGATGAAAGAGGGTGTTACAAAAGAGCTTACGATACTTTTGAAAGGCGACGTTCAGGGTTCCGTGGAGGCATTGCAGAAATCTCTCAAGGATCTGAACACAAAAGATGTGAAGATAGATATAGTGCATGTCGACGTCGGGAATATAAGCGAATCCGATATAATGCTTGCCATGGCATCCAAGGCTGTGGTTATAGGGTTCAATGTCAGGCTTGACGAAGGCGCCGAGGCCATAGCCGCGAAAGAAGGCATCGAGGTAAAACTGTACGGCATTATATACGAGGCGATCGAGGACGTGAGGGCCGCGATGGAAGGATTGCTTGAGCCTGTTTTGAAAGAGCAATTTGTCGGCAGGGCCCAGGTTAAACAGGTATTCAAGGTATCAAAGGTGGGGACGATCGCGGGTTCGTATGTTGTCAAAGGGAAGATACCGAGATCGGGCGTTGCGAAATTAATACGGGATAAACAGGTGGTGTACCAGGGAAAAATTGCTTCGCTCAAACGCTTTAAGGATGATATAAAAGAGGCGAGCGAAGGCCTCGAGTGCGGGATCGGCCTTGAAAGGCATGACGATATAAAAATCGGTGACCTGATCGAGATATATCAGATCGAGAAGGTCGCGCGGCGGTTGGAAGCGAAGAAATAGTCTGTCGTTGGCAAGGTTAATATGAAAAGACGAATCCTAAGCGGCATGAGGCCGACAGGCAGGCTCCACATCGGTCATCTTGCAGGCGCGCTGAATAATTGGGTGAGCTTGCAGGATTCGTATGACTGTTTTTATATGATCGCCGACTGGCATGCGCTCATGAGCGAATACGAAAAGCCGAAAGGGACGGCCGAAAGTTCCTATGAAATGGTGAGGGACTTTGTGGCAGCGGGGCTCGACCCGGAAAAATGCGTGATATTTATCCAATCGCAGGTGCCGGAGCACCTTGAGCTTGCGATGGTATTCTCAGACCTTACGCCGCTTGCGTGGGTCGAGAGATGCCCGACATATAAAGAGCAGTTACGCGAGATCAAAGGAAGGGAGCTTACGACTTACGGATTTCTGGGTTATCCGATACTCCAGGCAGCCGATATCGCTTTATATAAGGCGGACGCGGTTCCCGTGGGATTTGACCAGATCCCGCACCTTGAGCTGACACGCGAGATAATCCGGAAGTTTAACGGACTGTATAATAAAAAAGTCTTTCCGGAGCCGGAGCCTCTTCTTACGAGATTTCCGAAACTGCTTGGCATAGATAACCGTAAAATGTCCAAGAGTTACGCCAACTTTATCGCGCTTTCGGATACGCCTGAAGCGATCGAAAAAAAAGTCGCGGCTATGATAACGGATCCGGCGAGGCAAAAGCTGAAGGACAAGGGCCATCCGGAAGTTTGCAATGTCTTCAGTTGGTTTTCGACGTTCGCGAAGCCGGAAGTGAAGGATAATGTAAGGGGTTGGTGCGCCGGGGCGAGCAGTGGTTGTACGGAATGCAAGAAAAGCCTGGCGAAAGCGCTCTGCGCTTATCTTGAACCTATAAGAGACAAGCGCGACAGGCTTTCAGTTTCTCATATGGAATGTATCATAAAAGAAGGCCAGAAGAAGGCCAGAAAAGTCGCGGCTGAGACGATGGATGAGGTGAAACGGCTGATTGATTTTGTAATGTGATACTTCGTAGTCCGTTGTTCGTTTGTCGTAAAAATACGGAATACGGATAACGGACGACGGATAACGAACGACGAACAAGCCGACAGACTGACAGATGACCTACAAAGTAAAACTCGAAGTGTTCGAAGGCCCGCTTGACCTTCTGTTATATCTTATAAAGAAGGAAGAGATAGATATATACGATATCCCGATAGCGAAGATCACCGAACAGTATCTGGAATATCTGGAGCTGATGCAGCTATTGGACCTGAACATCGCCGGCGAATTTCTGGTGATGGCAGCGACCCTTATACATATTAAATCCCGGCTTCTCCTGCCGCCTGACCAGCTTGAGGGCGAGATGGAGGAGGAACAGGATCCGAGGGCGGAGCTCGTAAGAAGGCTCCTGGAGTATAAGAAATTCAAAGAGGCCGCGCAGGAGCTTCAGCAGATGGAGTCGACCCAAAAGCACTTCTTCGCGAGGGTCGGCCCCAGCGTTAAATCAGAGGATGCATCGGGAAAATTTGAGTTTTTTGAGGCGAGCCTCTTTGACCTTATTACGGCCTTCACCAAGGTTTTAAAAGACATACCGAAGGATGTTTTTTATAAGGTAATAAAGGACGAATTCACGGTGTCGGAGAAGATACATGACCTCCTGCACCTCCTGGTTGAAAAAAGCGCCATGTTCTTTACTGATCTCTTCAAATCGGCAAAGACCAAGTCTGAGATAATAACCATATTCCTGGCGCTCTTAGAGCTTATTAAGATCCGGGAAGTCATGATAGTGCAGTCGGCGCCTTTCGGCGAGATAGAGATAAGGCGTAATACGGAGGCGATTAAGCCCACGCCTTCGTCAAGTCTGTAGATACGTTTCGTCGTGCGTAGCGCACGACTGTCAGGCGAATTCGGATTGGGGCTTCACGAAATTCCCACTCGTCAACATAATCCCCTCTCCCCCACGGGGAGAGGGCTAGGGTGAGGGGGAAAGAATTAGTGTGAGTGGGTAATCCTTACCCCTCACCTTAATCCTCTCCCCTAAAGGGGAGAGGAAATCGTAGTTTAAAATGGATAAGGATCAGGCGAAAAAGATCATTGAGGCGCTTTTGTTCGCGAGCGACAAGCCGGTTTCGATAGATACCCTTCGCGAAGTGCTCCGGGATGTGGAGCCGGCAGATATCAGGGCTATTGTAGAGATCCTGAACGCCGAGTATTCATCTTCGGGAAGAAGTTTCGGCGTCAAAGAGATAGCCGGCGGTTTTCAGATGTTGACCGATCCGATATACAGCAAATGGATATCGGAACTTTACAAGAGGCCGCCTGATAAACTGAGAGGGCCGGCGCTTGAGACGTTGGCTATAATAGCGTACAGGCAGCCAATAACCAGAAGCGAGATAGAGGCGATAAGGGGCGTCAATGTCGACGGTGTTTTACACACGCTCGAGGAACGCGAGCTCGTAAGGTCGAAGGGCAGGCTTGACGCGCCGGGCAGGCCCATATTATACGGCACGACGACAGAATTTTTGCAGCACTTCGGGTTGAAATCGCTAGAAGAGCTTCCGAAGTTGAAGGAATTCAAGGAGAGCGATCTCGATTTTGCAAGGGAGGAGAAGGTAAATGAACCTGAGACTCTTACGTAAAAAAGTAGATTTGATAGATGCCCACATGCTAAAACTTTTAAACAGCAGGGCGAAGGTCGTTTCCAGGATAGGGAAGGTGAAAAAAAGACTTAAAGCTTCGATCTATGTGCCTGACAGGGAAAAAGATGTTTATAAGAATATAGCAAATAAAAATAAAGGCCCTTTATCAAACCAGTCGCTCAGGGCCATATTCAGGGAGATAATGTCGAGCGCGCTGAACCTTGAGAGGGAGCTCAAGATAGCGTATTTTGGCCCCGAATTCACATTTACACACATCGCGAGCATGAAAAAATTCGGCTCAAGCGTAAGCTACGCAAGCTGCGGCGCGATAAGCGACGTATTCAGCGATGTCCAAAAAGGGAGGGCCGACTACGGAGTAGTGCCGATAGAAAATTCCATCGAAGGCGCCGTAAACCACACGCTCGACATGTTCATAGATTCGGACTTAAAGATATGCTCTGAAATATATCTGGAGATATCGCATAGCCTATTATCCATGGAATCCGCCAGGGACAGAATAAAAAGGATATATTCAAACCCGATGGTCTTCGGGCAGTGCAGGATATGGCTGGAATCGAACCTGCCGCGGGCTGAACTCATAGAGGTTTCAAGCACTTCTAAAGCCGCTGAGATAGCGGCTGGGCTTAAGGGCTCTGCCTGTATAGCCAGCGGGCTGGCCGCAAAAAAATACGGCCTTAAGACTCTCTCGAGTTCGATAGAGGACAGCTCAAATAATGTGACAAGGTTTTTAGTGATAGGCAAGACCCATGCCAGGCCCACGAAGGAGGACAAGACATCCATAATGTTTTCCGTTAAGGACAGCTCGGGGGCGCTTCATGACATGCTCGTCCCGTTCAAGAAGTACGGAATAAATTTGACAAAAATAGAATCAAGGCCGTCCAGGGTAAGGCCCTGGGAATATTATTTCTTTGTGGACCTGGAGGGCCATTGCCTGGACAGCAAAGTGCAAAAAGCGCTCATCGAGCTGAAGAAAGTTGCGTCATATATGAAAATTCTCGGCTCATATCCGGTCGAGGAGAATGAGAGTAGCGAATAGACCTATTTCGTCATTGCGAGCCCCCGCAGGGGCGAAGCAATCTCGACTTTAGATTGCTTCGTCGTCCCGCCGCGGCGGGACTCCTCGCAATGACGGTAAGGGGTAACTTTTGAGCCCGTTGAGTGGTATTCAATATGGTATATAGTGACATGAAGAATCTTGTCCGACAGAATATACTTAACGTCAAAAACTACGTTCCGGGAAAACCGATAGAGGAAGTCCGGAGGGAATTGGGCCTCGATGAGGTGATAAAACTTGCCTCGAACGAGAACTGTTTAGGCCCATCGCCGAAAGCTATCCGGGCGATCAGGAGAAGCCTGAAGGATGTTAACAGGTATCCTGATTCCAGTTTTTTCTACCTGAGGAAGAAGATAGCCGGGTCGCTCGGCATAAAGGAGAAAGAGGTCGTATTCGGAAACGGTTCCGACGAGATAATCTGTCTCGCGGTCAGGGCATTCGTCGAAGACGGCGACGAGGTTATAATAGCCAAGCCGACCTTTCTTATATACGAGATAGTCTCGCAGATACAGAATGCGTCTGTGAGGTTTGTCCCGCTTGATAGAGATTTAAGGCATGACTTAAAGGCGATGAAGGAAGCCGTTACGAACAGCACAAAGATGGTATTCATTGCCAATCCCGATAATCCCACGGGTACTTATGTGACAAAGAGCGAGCTGGACGAATTCTTTAAAGGCCTCAGGGATGACCTGATAGTCTTTATTGATGAGGCATACTTTGAATTCGCGAATTACGGCTTCAAGGATTACCCGAACGGCATGGATTATCTCCGCAGGCCCGGTGTTATTGTAGCCAGGTCCTTTTCAAAAGCATACGGCCTGGCGGGATTAAGGATTGGTTACGGCATATCCAGCCCTGAGGTAATACAGTACATGGATATGGTAAGAGAGCCCTTTAATGTGAACAGCCTTGCGCAGGCAGCGGCGCTGGCCGCGCTTGAAGACAAGGTATTCCTGAAGAAGACATTGGCGCACGTAGAGAAGGAGAAAAAATTTCTATATTCCGCTTTCCAAAATATGGGCCTTGACTGCATCAAAAGCGCGACGAACTTCATAGTTGTAGATGTCAAGAGAGATTGCAAAGAAGTATTTAACGTGTTATTAAAGGATGGGGTTATAGTGCGTGACATGAAGGCGTGGGGGCTTGATACATTCATACGTGTCACTGTCGGAACGAGGGCGGAGGATAGGAAGTTTTTAGCGGCGCTGGAAAGGGCAGTCGTTCGATAATTTTAGCGTATAGCGTGTAGCGTTTAGCGTATAGGAAAAATAAAAACTATACGCTATACGCTATACGCTATCCGCTAACCGCTAAACTTGTTGACCGACTCTATATAACGAGGCGAAAATGATAATAGTCTTACG
>JAUYDB010000154.1 GCA_030691985.1 Candidatus Omnitrophota bacterium
ACAGGTAGCCGAGCACTCTCCGCAGCCGACTAAAAACACTTTATTAAAGCCGTCCAGCGAACGCAGTATATCCGCCAACGCTTTTTGTTCGGTAACTATCATTTTATCTTACAACTTACGTTGTTCTATGGAGTTAAATTCCAGCTGAAAACCCATCTATAATTTTATCATATCCGGGTCGTCCGCTCAAGTGAAATATGTCCACCCCCTCGACCTGTAGGGGCGGGTTTCAAACCCGCCCCTACGGAACCTTGTATCCTGTTCTTATGATGAGTCGCGGAAATATTCGTCCATTTCGTCTAAAAACTTCCTGTTCTTTATATCGCGCTCGCCGAGAATATCCTCTACCTCAAAATCATCAAAACTACCGGCACCCCCCGCGTTCTCTATCTCCATAAATTTATCCAGAATGCCCCCTTCTTCCAGGAAGCGCGACGGCCGGCTGAACACTGGGCCGCCGTCGTCCATAAAGCCGCGGCTCTTTCGCTCAAGATGAGGCTTAAGCAAAAACAGGTTCTCTTTGGCCCGGGTGGCCGCCACATAAAAGAGCCGGCGTTCTTCTTCTATATCGTCTTCGTTTTCCAAAGACAAATACGATGGGATGTGGCCTTCGGCCACGTATATCATAAACACCGTATGCCATTCCAGGCCCTTGGCCGAATGTATGGTGGATAAAATAAGCGGGGCATCGTCTTTATCCCTGGAACCCGACTCTACCAGGTTTCTTTCCGGCGGCTCCAGCGCCATATCCGCCAGAAACTGCTCCAACGAATCATAACGGGAGGCGATGCGCATCAGGGAATCCAAGTCATTCAGGCGCTTATTAAAATCGTCGTATTTTTCCTTTAACAGGGGATGATAATATTTAAGAAACATTTCGATCAATTGAGCCGGCCTTTGAGATTTAATGTCTACGCTTTTTAAGAGTTCAAATAATTTGTTCAATTCTTCGATCTTGCGGATAGATTTATGTTCTGTCTGCGCGCCTTTCTGGCCGGAAATTACATCGCTG
>JAUYDB010000193.1 GCA_030691985.1 Candidatus Omnitrophota bacterium
TCCCCCTAAAGGGGGAGAGGAAATCATGAGGGAATCCCCTCTCCCCTTTAGGGGAGAGGGCAAGGGGGAGGGGTAGGCAAAGATCGAATCTCAAAATACAAGTTCCGTCGTGCCTTGTGGTTTAATTTGGACATAAGTGAACCAGATACCAGAATCAGTCATAAAGCTAAATCTGGTTTCTGTACTCTGGTTACTGGTTACTCTGAAAATGCCGGTTACCGGTTTCTGGAAATTAACCAGAGGGAGGAGATGATATGTTCAATCCTTTTAAAAAAAAGAGGGAGGTCACCCTTGTTCTTGGCGGCGGATCCGCGCGGGGGCTAGCCCATATTGGCGCGCTGAAGGTCCTGGAGCGCGAGAATATACCCATTGACCGGATTGTCGGAACCAGCATGGGCGCGCTTATCGGCGCCGCATATTCAATCGGCGATTCGATTGAGGGCATGGAGCGCAAGGCCCTCAAATTTTCCGTAAACAAACTGCTGGATCCGACCATCCCGAAGATTGGGCTCTTGGCCGGCGAAAAACTCGAAAAGATCATAAAGACGCTGATTGACAACAAAAAATTCGTCGATTGCAGGATTCCTTTTACGGCTGTGACCACTGACATTCAGAACGGAGAAGAGATAATATATCAGAAAGGCGACCTTTCCAAAATTGTCAGGGCAAGTTGTTCGTGGCCGGGCATATTTAATCCGGTAAAGATTGACGGCAGGCTTTTATGCGACGGCGGCATAAAGAATAGCGTTCCGACGAGGATAGCGAAAGCGCTGGGCGCGGACTATATGATAGCTGTTGATGTGGGTTTCTGCGTCAAAGATGGGCCGATCACGAACATATTCCAGATAATACTGCAATCCTTCCAGATAATGGGTGAGGAACTTAATAAGTATCAGGCGAGGGAATCGGATATTATTATCAAAGTCGATCTCGGTAATATAGATCAGATCTCTTTTGAAAGAGCGGGAGAGGCCATAGAAAAAGGCGAAAAGGCGGCAGAATCAAAAATAAAACAGATAAAGAAGGACCTGAGGTTATCCTGAATTTTTATAAATTAAAAATTCAGGATTTCAGAAACGTATGAGCAATCCCGAAATTTCACAGAGGAAATTTCGGGGTTATGAAGGCGGTGGAAATGGACGAAGACATAAAGAAGAAGGTTGATGAGGCGTGGAAGGATAAAGTTTCGAAGGAAGATGGTGCGCGCCCGGCCGGTGAATACAGCGCTCTTGAGGCTACCTTCGGCCTGTTTATATCAGGGCTTATGATGGAGGCGCTCGTGGCGCTCGGCGAACTCGAAAACCCTGCCACAAAAAAGAAAGATCTAAACACCCCTCATGCCAAATTCATAATAGATACCCTGGCGATGCTTAAGGAGAAGACGAGGACTAATTTGACCAAAGAGGAAGAAGAAGGCCTTGAGGCGATTCTGTACGATTTACGAATGAGGTTTGTCAGTAAAACAAAATAGGACATCGATTTCACCGTATGCTTTTTAATATTTCGCTTCTCGGGATATCGGCTTTATTTACCCTTGCGGTATTTTATCTCATAATACGAATGCGCGATATATCAAACGGCATAAACAGGCTTTGTGATAAGGCGCCGATAAGCGATGAAATGCGCAGGCATGCCTCCAGCACCATAGAAAGCCTGAATGAGCGCATGGGGAGCCTCAACCAAAAGGCAAAACAGATAAACGATGTCATGACTGAAGTGACAAACCTGAGAAATTTATTCCTGATGCCTAAAGGCGCAGGTTCGGCAGGGGAGAGGCTTCTTGAAAAGACGATCCACGATGTCCTCCCGAGCGACATGTACCGGACGCAGGTCCGCCTAAGTTCCGGCACGGTAGATTTCGTTATAAAATTTAAGGACTGCCTTGTCCCAATAGATTCAAAACTGTCGCTCGAGGACTTCAATAAGATGCTGGCCGCGCAAGACGAAACCGTAAAAAAGGGCCACTGGAGGTCTTTTGTCAGCGCTGTTAAGAGAAGGATCGACGAAACTTCCAAATATATCCTGCCCGACGAAAAGACGACAGACTTCGCGCTCATGTATATAGCCTCAGAGGGCGTATATTATGAAGCTTTTGTCAAAGATAAACAATTCGGGGAAGAGAATTGTTTGGCGGACTACGCCATAAAAAAGGGTGTTTATCCCACATCTCCTCAAACCATATATCCATATCTTAGGACGATATTGCAGGGGATGAAGGCTTTAATGATAGAGGAGAACGTAAAAGATATCCTTGGCAAGGTCATGGGCTTAAGGAATGATTACGAACGCTTTAAGATTATTTACAATACCATCATAGGCCATATAGAAAATGCTCATACCAAACATAATAATGAAGCTCTGGGCGCTATCTCAAAATTAGAGCAGCACATATCAGGCCTTGAGCACAAAAACCCCAGCTAAATTCCTCTTTACTTCTATATTGGCG
>JAUYDB010000257.1 GCA_030691985.1 Candidatus Omnitrophota bacterium
AGGGCTCTGGCAAAGCCGGAATAGATCATCTCCTGAAGCGGCTTTGTAAAATAGATTACCACATTTCTGCATAAAAGCAAATCCGTATGAGGCATCAAAAAAGATTGCCTCACATAGGCTAATATAGGCTAATATAAAAGGAAATCATGGGACGCAATCACTAGGAAATCGGGGGACACAATCACTCGTGTCCAAATTAGAGTGTGAGTCTCGAGGGAAAACACGTTTCGAGATTCGATCTTTGCCTACCCCTCACCCTTGCCCACTCCCCTAAAGGGGAGAGGGGATTCCCTCATAATTTCCTCTCCCCCGAAGGGGGAGAGGATTAAGGTGAGGGGGAAATTGCGCCAATTTGGACAGCAATGGGACACAATACCTATTTCCTTGAGATTTTGTGCAAGGAAATAGGTATTGTGTCCCCCGATTTCCCCCTACACAAACAGTTTCTTCATCTTATCTAAAAATGACTTTGATAAAGGCCCGGAATATCCGCCGGAGGCGCCGGCAAATTCTTTCAAAAGCCTTCTCTGCTCCTGATTAAGATCCGTGGGGACATCTATCTGGACCCTCACTAACTGGTCGCCCCTGCCGCGGTCATGCAGATGGGCAATGCCTTTAGCCTTAAGCCGGAATATCCTGCCGCTTTGAGTGCCGGGAGGTATCTTCATCTTTATCCGCCCCTCGATTGTAGGGACCTCTATCTCGCCTCCGAAAACGGCCGTCGCGAAATCAATCGGGACCTCGCAGAATATATCGGTGTCATGTCTTTCAAATATATCGTGGGGCCGGACCCGTATGAAGATATACAGGTCTCCGCGGCCGCCTCCGCGCTCGCCTGCCTCCCCTTCCCCGTGTATCCTGAGCCTTGAACCGGAATCTACGCCGGCCGGGATCTTTACCTTTATATTCCTTTTTGTCCGTACCCTGCCTGTGCCGTTACAGCGCTGACATGGCGTATTTATTACGCTTCCTTCGCCGCCGCACCTGTCGCAGGTCCTGACGATGTTGAAGAATCCGCTTGAACTGGCTACCTGGCCGCGGCCGCCGCATGCCTGGCATCTCTGGCTCTTTGAACCGGGGCGGGCGCCTGAACCGCCGCACTCATCGCATGTCTCATGCCGCGGTATTGATATTGTCTTTTCAGCGCCGAACACCGCTTCATCAAATGTTATCTCGATCTGGTATTCAAGGTCATTGCCGCGGCGCAGCCCCGAACGCCTGCGGCCGGAGCCGAACGATCCGCCGGATATATTGTCGCCGAGCCCGAATCCCCTGAACAGGTCGCTCAAGTCAAATTCGCCGAATATATCTTTTATATCATCAAAATGATGGAAGTCCTGCCACGTAAATCCGCCCTGTTTGAAAGCGCCCTCGACGCCGGAATGGCCATACTGGTCATAATTCGCCTTCTTCTCGTCGTCTATCAGAACCTCATAAGCCTCGGATATCTCCTTAAATCTTTCTTCGGCTTCCTTCTTCTTCTCGGCAGGCACCCTGTCCGGATGATACTTGAGGGCTAAATTCCTGTATGCCTTCTTTATCTCATCGGATGAGGCGTTCTTACTAAGTCCCAATGCTTCGTAATAGTCACGTTTTGTCATTGTTAGCGTATAGCGGCAGTAAATCGACGCTTTTTAGCGTTTAGCGGGTAGCGTTTAGCGTTTAGTTTTTATTTTTCCTATACGCTACACACTATACGCTATACGCTAATATTATTTCTTCCCCTTCTTCCCGTCCTCATCCTCTGCGGTATACTCGGCGTCGATGATCTCTTCGTCTTTCTTTGTGCCCGCGCCCTCTTTTTGGGCCTCAGGCTCTTCCTGAGGCCTCCCGGGCCCTTCTTCTCCCGGTCCCGCGCCCTGCTGGCCTTTTCCGGATCCGGCAGTCTTTTTGTAAATTTCCTCGGCAAGCTTGTGCGATGCCTTTGTCAGCTCTTCCATGCCGCGTTTTATGCTGGCTATATTCTTGTCTTTCATCGCCTGTTTTAGCTCGTTCAACCGTGATTCTATATCGGCGCGATCCCCCTGGCTTACTTTCTCGCCGAACTCCTTAAGAGACTTTTCCGCAGCATACGCCAGTGTATCGGCCTGATTAACGACCTCGACCTCTTCCCTGCGCTTCTCGTCCTCTGCCGCGAACTTCTCAGACTCCTTTACGAACTTAGCGATATCTTCCTTCGAAAGCTTGGTCGGCGCGGTTATCTTAATCGACTGCTCTTTGCCGGTCCCAAGGTCTTTCGCGTTTACGTGGACTATGCCGTTGGCGTCTATATCGAAAGAGACCTCTATTTGAGGGATGCCTCTCGGCGCCGGAGGTATGCCGATAAGATCGAACCTTCCGAGCTCAACGTTGTCGTTGGCCATCTTGCGTTCGCCCTGGAGCACTCTTATGGTTACCGCTGTTTGGTTATCGGCGGCCGTTGAAAATATCTGGCTCTTCCGGGTCGGGATAGTGGTATTTCGTTCTATGAGGCGGGTGCACACTCCGCCGAGCGTCTCTATGCCGAGCGACAACGGCGTAACGTCGAGAAGGAGCACGTCTTTCGCGTCGCCTTTTATGATGGCTGCCTGGATCGCGGCGCCCAAAGCGACGCATTCCATGGGATCCACGCCCCGCTCTATCTTTTTACCGACGTAATCCTCAACAAACTTCTGCGCTATCGGCATTCTCGTCGGCCCTCCTACCAGAATCACCTTGTCTACATTCTTAGCCGTTATCTTAGCGTCAGATAAAGCGTTCTCCATCGGGGCGCGGCACCTGTCTATTATGGGAGCGATAAGGTCTTCTAATTTAGACCTGTTCAGGCTCATGGTAAGGTGTTTTGGGCCGGTCTGATCGGCCGTTATGAACGGGAGGTTTATGTCGGTGGAGAGCGTGCTCGAAAGCTCTACCTTCGCTTTTTCAGCGGCTTCACGAACCCTCTGCATAGCCATCTTATCATTCTTCAGGTCTATGCCGGTGTCTTTTTTAAATTCTTTCGCTATATAGTCCACAAGCGCGTTATCCATATCGGTTCCGCCGAGCTGCGTATCGCCGTTCGTGGATATGACTTCGAATGTAGCGGCTTTATGCTCATCGTCCCATCCCATCTCAAGGATAGTCACGTCGAGGGTGCCGCCGCCAAGATCAAAAACCATTATCTTCTGCTCTTTTCCGGCCTTATCAAGGCCGTACGCCAGACATGCCGCGGTCGGTTCATTAATTATTCTTAAGACCTTCAGACCCGCTATCGCGCCGGCATCCTTCGTCGCCTGCCTCTGATTGTCATTGAAATACGCCGGACACGTAATAACGGCCTCTTCGACTGTGTCACCAAGATAGTTTTCCGCGTCCTGTTTTATCTTCTGCAGTATAAAGGCGGAAATCTGCTGAGGGGTATAGTCCTTGCCGTAAACTTTATACTTGAAATCCGTCCCCATCTTCCGTTTTGCCGCGAAGATGGTGCCTTCCGGATTTATCGACGCCTGCCTTTTCGCGGGCTCACCGACAAGTTTCTGTCCGTCTTTAGTAAAGGCCACAAAAGACGGAAAGGCCTTGCCGCTCGCCACTCCGGCGCCTTCAGCCGAAGGAATTATAACAGGCCGCCCCGCCTCCATATGAGCGGCAGCCGAATTAGATGTCCCCAAGTCTATCCCTATTACTTTTGCCATGTTACGCCCCTCCTTTATGATTAGTAACCAGAAACCAGAGTACAGAAACCAGAAAAATCAGATCTTTTTACTGCTTATTATCTGGTTACTGGTTACTGGTTTCCCCGGCCCGCCGGTCATTCTCGCCGGGGCAGGCTGGTTTCTTTTTAGAAATCTTCACATACGCCGGTCTGATCAGCTTCCCGTTCAGCGTGTAGCCCGGTTTTAACTCCTCTACGATATATCCATCCTCTTTATCAACCGATTCGACTGTCTCGACAGCTTCATGCATATTCGGGTCGAACTTTTTTCCTGCTGTCTTCAGGCGCTCAAGCCCGATATCTTTCAAAAACCCCTGGATCTGAAGCTGTATCATGTCCACGCCCTCCTGGACCGCCTTAAAATCCTTTGCTTCCTTTATATGCTTTTCGGCTATCTCCAGATTGTCCAGGATCGGAAGAAAATCTATTATAAGGGATTCGTTCGCGTATTTTAAGAAATCTGTCTTTTCCTTTTCCAGCCTTTTTCTGGCGTTCTCAAACTCCGCGTGCGCCCTAACGTACTTATCGTAAAAGGCATCGCGCTCATCAGCCCTGGCCTTCATCACCTCGTACTCTTTATTCGGAATGGTTACGGTCCCGGCTTCCGCGCCGATCTTATCATTTTTCTCCGGCATGACGCCTATATCTCCAGCTTTTTAAATATATCTGTAACAGAGTCCGCTAATAATTCCACCATCGGTATGACCTTTTCATAAACCATCCTCTTCGGGCCTATCACGCCTACCCTTCCGGAGAACGCGCCCTTGATCTTGTATCCGCGGGTCACCACGCTGCAATCATTTAAATAATTAAACCCGCTCTCTTTGCCGATATGTATCGCGAGGCGGTCGTCTTTAAAATCATTGCTCAACAAATTCAGAATATCGCTCTTTTCCTCCAGGCACTTTAGAAGCATGTATAATTTTCTGATATCCTTGAATTCAGGCTGTTCGACTATGTGGCTTGCGCCATCCAGATAAAGCTTGTCATATCTTGTAAATAAAGCTATGCCTATATAATTCGTAAGGGTTGATACCAGATGCGATGTCTTCTCGAGAACATCCTCTAAAGACCTCATCGTCTCATTATAATGTTCGCGCACAACCCTGGCCATCTGTTCATTGACGCTTTTTACGCGCATAAGCGAATCTATATAGAACCTGTACCCCTTGTCTGTCGGGATCCTGCCCGCTGAGGTATGGGGCTGGCTTATGAGGCCCATCTCCTCAAGATCCGTCATGACGTTCCTTATCGTGGCGCTGGAAAGGCCAAGCTGCCTTGAGACGAACCTTGAGCCGACCGGCTCGGCCGTCTGGACGTAGTGCCGCACTATGATCTCGAGCACCTCTCCCTGTCTTTTTTTGAAGTCTCTGAACATGGCCTCTATCGCCCCTTTGACTGTTTTAGCACTCCATACCATGGAGTGCTAATCCGTTTTAGTTTAACATACCGCATTTCTTTGTCAAGTTATTTTACTCGGTAGTCTTCCAGCATGTCCTTGATTCGCAGCGGAAGCTCTGCCTCTATATAGACTGATTCGTTCGAATACTCCTTCTTCCTTACTACGCCGTTCTCATATATAAGATTTATCAGCCCTGGATCGGCAATCGGAATTTTTAGCCTGGCCAGAGCCACAAAACCGCTCATATGACGCAATATCCTGTCTATCAAGGCGTCAAACCCTTCTCTTTTGACAGCCGATACCGCAAGCGCATCGTTAAAATACACCTTTGCCCTATCGATCGCGCTCTTTTCCGCGACTTTATCTATCTTGTTCAATACAATAACGCTCGCCACATCTCCCGCGCCTATCTCTTCCAACACTTTATATACCGCGTGCGACTGCTCCTTCGCCTTGGGATGGCTTATGTCCACGACGTGCAAAAGAAGGTCCGCGTTCACAACCTCTTCAAGGGTAGCCTTGAACGCCTCTATAAGGTGGTGCGGAAGGTCGTTTAAGAAACCGACCGTATCGACGAAGAGAACCTTCTGATTGTTCGGCAATATAAATCTTCTTATGGTTGGGTCAAGAGTCGAGAAGAGCTTATCCTGAACGATAACCCTTGAGTCTGTGAGCGCGTTTAAAAGGGTGGACTTGCCGGCATTTGTATAACCTACTATAGCTATGGTATT
>JAUYDB010000268.1 GCA_030691985.1 Candidatus Omnitrophota bacterium
TGGGTCAAGAAGATGAGGCCCGAAGACAGGCTCATCATCGTTCATCTGTCGGATAAGGCGCCGAAGATCGAAGGCCTGGAGTGGTACGATGCCGGCGCTGATATCTGGATTGGCCGCCTGCCGGTAAAGGGGTAAAAGGGGGAAATGGGTATTGTGTCCCATTGCTGTCCAAATTGGCGCAATTTCCCCCTCACCTTTATCCTCTCCCCCTTCGGGGGAGAGGAAATTATGAGGGAATCCCCTCTCCCCTTTAGGGGAGAGGGCACGGGTGAGGGGTAGGCAAAGATCGAATCTCGAAACGTGTTTCCCCTCGAGACTCACACTCTAATTTGGACACGAGTGATTGTGTCCCCCGATTTCCAGGCATTCTTGTGACAGGGGGGGGTATTTGATGCGCAGGCTTTCGTTTTTACATGTGGACGGAAAAAAGATAGTCGATGAGCAGGTCAGGCCCGTTACGCTTAAGGGTGTTTGCCTCGGCGGATGGCTCATGATGGAAGGGTATATGTACTGCGGCCGAAACATACCGGAGAGGGCTTTCAAAGAATCTTTTGAGAGGGCGCTCGGCAAGGAGGCGCTCGCGGACTTTACCAGGTCGTTCAGGGAGACTTTTATACGCGAAGAGGATATAGAGCTCGTAAAGAAGTGGGGCGCGAACTGCGTAAGGATCCCTTTCAACTACCGGGTGGTCGAGTTCGAGGACAAGCCCTTCAGTCTTAACGAAGAGGGGCTGGAATTTCTGGATAATGCTGTGCGGTGGTGCGAAAGATACGGCCTCTACTGCATCCTCGACATGCATGCCGTTCCGGGCGCTCAAAATACCGACTGGCATGCCGATTGCTGCGGCAAGCCGGAATTCTTCGCTAGCGAATTCAATAAGGACCGCTACCTGAGGCTATGGCATTTTCTGGCAGACCGTTACAAAGATGTAACGGCCGTCGCCGGGTACGATGTCGTCAACGAACCTCTTCTGCCGTTTGAAGAGGAGCATATTTTAAAAGACCTGTATGAGAAGGTGACAAAAGAGATACGCGATGCCGACAAAAATCACATAATATTTTTGGAAGGGAACTTCTGGGGCCAGAGGCTCGCGTTTCTGGATAGGCCGGGGGACAAAAATACGGCGTACAGCATCCATACCTATCCTCCTCCGGATTATACATTCAATTGGGAGACAGACCTGACTTATCCGGGAAGGATTTATGGCATAAACTGGGATAAGGGCAAGATGGATTTCCTGGCCTCCAGGGAACGCTCGTTTATGGATAAGGTGGATGTGCCGCTTTATATAGGAGAGTTCGGAGTCAATTGGCGCGGCGGTTATTTCGGGGAAGCGAAATGGGTCAGGGACGCTATCAGCATATTTAAAAAATATGATTTCCACTGGACGTACTGGACATACAAAACAGTCGCGAACTACATTTTTCCTGACGGAGTATTCCGCTATACAAAAAATCCGGCGTGGGTAAACCGCAAAGGCCCGCTCGCCGGATGGGAGACCTTCAGCTCTCTCTGGGCGAAAGAGAAGGGCCGGATGATGTCTTCCTGGCGGACAGAAAATTTCAAGCGTAATGATAAGCTGTATTCGGTTTTAAAGAAGGCGTTTTAAATCACTTATGTCCAAATTAAATCACAAGGCCCGACGGAACTTGTATTTTTAGATTCGATCTTTGCCTACCCCTCACCCTTGCCCTCTCCCCTAACGGGGAGAGGGGATTTCCTCATAATTTCCTCTCCCCCGAAGGGGGAGAGGATTAAGGTGAGGGGGAAATTGTGCTAATTTGGACAGCAATGATTTTAAATAAGAGATAAATCAATTTAGCGGAGAGGTCGCCTAGTCCGGTTTATGGCGCGCGCTTGGAAAGCGCGTAGGCTGAAAGGCCTCGAGAGTTCAAATCTCTCCCTCTCCGCCATTGTTGACGCTCAGGCGAACCCTGGCGGGCGTAATAGCCAGGGTCGCCATGAGCCAAAATGAGGAAACATGAGCAAAGAAATAACCACAACTAAAATCGCGATTTTCAGGAAACGCGAGATCAGAAAGACCATCCATAACAATGAATGGTGGTTTGTGGTTAATGATGTCGTTTTAGCGCTTACCGATTCGCCTAATGTTCAGGACTATATCAAGAAGATGCGCAAGCGCGATAATGAGCTTAGCAAAGGGTGGGGACAATTTGTCACCCCCCTTTCAGTGAAAACCGCCGGCGGGGAGCAAAAACTCAACTGTGCCAACACAGAAGGCATTTTTCGTATTATCCAGTCTATCCCATCCCCCAAAGCCGAACCGTTCAAGCGTTGGCTGGCTCGAGTCGGCTATGAGCGGATTCAGGAGATTGAGAATCCAGAGCTTGCCACAAAGAGGACAAGGGCATTATATAAGGCTAAGGGGTATAGCGATGAATGGATCGAGAAGCGGATGCGCGGGATCGCTATCCGTGAGGAGTTAACCGATCAATGGCAGAAGCGTGGTATAAAAGAGCAAAAGGAATACGAAATATTAACCGCTGAAATATCAAAGGCAACGTTTGACATGACGCCATCTGCTTACAAAAAGCATAAGGGATTAAAGCGTGAAAATCTGCGTGACCACATGACCGATCTTGAGCTTATCTTTTC
>JAUYDB010000086.1 GCA_030691985.1 Candidatus Omnitrophota bacterium
ATCTTATCGTTCCGAGTCCGGAGGAGCATAAGTATCTCATTAATATATTAAAAGAGCTGGGATATACAGAAGCAAGCGGCGCCGGCTGGGCAAGGCGGGATGGTTTTATCTTCGATCTTTTCATCGGCAAGCGAGTCCATACTACGGAGCTACTTGAGTCACCGTTAGACCCGGGCAATAATATAAGGGTGAGGGAATTCAGCCATATATATTTAGGGATCCTGAATCACTATGATATCCTAATCAGCAAATTGTTCAGGGCGAGCTCTGTTGATATAGACGATTGCATGACACTGATAAAAGCGAAACGCGCTGAAATAGATATTAAAAAATTCATCGGCCGTTTCAAAGAAACCGCCTCATATGACGTCTCGGAAGGCGCGGTGAATAAGAATCTGGACCATTTTTTGAAGCTTCTAAAGAAGGAAGGATTCAAATGGTAAAGAATGGAGATCTTCTTGAAAGGTTGCGTGCTTTAGGGTTTCCGCTGCTTGAGACGGGAAAGACGGTGGACGCGAATAGAGCCCTTGCGGATTTAGTCAAATCCGGCGATCTCCGGTTATGGGAGGGGTTTCCTGTTGTATTGGCAAATAGCGCGAAGAAAAATCTTTTTAATTATGAGAAGACCCTGCGTTATCTAAAAGAATCGCACGATAAATCAGTGTTTGAGTCGCTTGCTGCCTTGTCGGTGGCCTTATACGAAACAACGGGGCAAAGGTTTTCATGGGCGGATCAATTATATGATTTTCTGAATGCCCGCGCAAAAAGAGAGAAAGGCCTTTTTTTGAGGGCATTAAAAAAGAACAGGGATTTCAAAGTAGGCGGACGCGAAATGTCCACTCAAAGAGTAAAAACCGATTTTCAAAACTATTTTGCTGAAGGGGATGCGGCATTAAGCGAACTGCTTTTGACAAAAGAGGAGTTCGGCCTCGAATACGCGCTCTCACAGGTATTTTCGCCTAAACAGAAAGAGCTGTTCCTGAAGAAACTTAATGGCGAAAAGATGAACAAAACCGAGAAAGAATATTTCTCCCGCGCGGTAAAGAAAAAGGTTATGGCGTTGGCCAATACCGAGCTTCACCGCCTTTCACGTAAACTGCTGGAGTAAATCCTGCCTCCCTTTTATTCATTTGACAACGCATATCCCAATATTATATAATTTTAGCTTATTATATGGAGGTACCTTTGAATGAAAAGTGACAAAATCAAAAAGGGCGTTGAGAGGGCGGGGGCGAGGTCGCTCCTATACGCAACGGGCTTGTCCAAAGAGGATATGGCGAAGCCGTTCATAGGCGTCGTCACGTCCAGGACAGACCTGATCCCTGGCCACATACATATGGCCAGGCTCGAGCGGTTCATCGAGCGCGGGATAGCGGCGGGCGGCGGAGTGCCGTTCTTCTTCGGCGTTCCCGGCATCTGCGACGGTATCGCCATGGGGCACACGGGGATGCGCTATTCGCTTGCTTCGCGCGAGCTCATCGCCGACATGATCGAGTGCATTATGAAGGCGCACTGCCTTGACGGGCTCGTGTGCCTGACGAACTGCGACAAGATCACGCCGGGGATGCTAATGGCAATGGGACGGCTCAACGTGCCGTCAATAGTTGTCACTGCCGGGCCGATGATAAGCGGGAATTATAAAGGAAAGCGGCTTTCGCTTGTTAAAGACACCTTTGAGGCGGTCGGACGTTTCAAGAAAGGCGATATTTCACAGGACGAGCTGAACGCCCTCGAGATGTGCGCGTGCCCGGGCGCCGGCGCGTGCCAGGGGCTTTACACTGCCAATTCGATGGCTTGCGTTACTGAGGCGCTCGGCTTAAGCCTTCCCGGATGCGCGACAGCGCTTGCCGTGATGGCGAAGAAGGACAGGATCGCGCAGGAGTCAGGCGAAAGGATAGTGAATCTCGTGAGGCGCAACATCCTGCCGAAGACGATCGCGAGGCGTGAGGCGTTCGAGAACGCCATTAAAGTCGACATGGCGCTCGGCGGCTCTACGAATACGGTTTTGCACATTATGGCGGTCGCTAAGGAATTCGGCATCGATATCCCGATCGAAATGTTCGACGAAATATCGAAACACACACCGCACATCGCGAATATCCTGCCGGGCGGCGAACACTTCATGGAGGATCTCGATCACGCGGGCGGTATCCCGGCGATAATGAAGAGGATGAAAAACCAGCTGAACGATATAATCACCGTGAGCGATAAGACGATCAGCCAGATCGCTAACGAGGCGCAAATTTTGGACGAAAGCGTCATCCGCGAC
>JAUYDB010000087.1 GCA_030691985.1 Candidatus Omnitrophota bacterium
ATCGACATCAAAAATTCCGCGTTCGTCTTGGTCTTTGACAGCTTCTCTATTAAAAGCTGCATTGCCTCGTCGCTATTTAGATCGTTTAAGGCCTTTCTCATAAGCCAGATGCGCTTCAGTTCGTCCTCGTGAAGCAAAAGCTCTTCCTTTCTGGTGTTAGAGCGCTTTATATCGATTGCCGGATATATGCGCTTCTGGAACAGGTTTCTGTCGAGCTGAAGTTCCATGTTGCCTGTGCCCTTAAACTCTTCAAATATGACTTCGTCCATCCTCGAGCCGGTGTCTACGAGCGCGGTAGCAATGATGGTAAGGCTTCCGCCCTCTTCGATATTACGCGCCGCGCCCAGGAACCGCTTCGGCTTCTGCAGCGCGTTAGAATCGACGCCGCCGGATAGGATCTTCCCCGAATGCGGGACGCATGAGTTATACGCCCGGGCAAGACGCGTAATCGAATCCAAAAGTATCACAACATCTTTCCTGCTCTCAACAAGCCTTTTGGCCTTCTCCAGCACTATTTCAGCAACCTGTATATGGCGCTCGCCCGGCTCATCAAACGTAGAGCTTATCACCTCGCCTTTCACGGAGCGCTGCATATCGGTCACCTCTTCAGGCCGCTCATCTATGAGGAGCACTATCAAAACGGCCTCGGGATAGTTTGTCGTAATGGCATTCGCGAATTTCTGCAGCAATACGGTCTTACCGCTGTATGGAGGAGCCACTATCATGCCCCTCTGCCCTTTTCCGACAGGCGTCAGGAGATCCATTATCCTCATCGATGTCTCATGCGGGGTGGTTTCCAGCAGAAACCGCTCATTAGGATATAATGGGGTGAGATTGTCAAAGAGGGTATTTTCCTTCATCTCATCAGGGTTTCCGAAATTGACCGCCTCGACCTTCAGAAGCGCGAAATACCTCTCGCCTTCTTTGGGCGGACGGATCTGGCCGCTCACCGTATCGCCGGTCCGCAGGCCAAATTTCCTTATCTGCGAAGGCGATACATAGATATCGTCCGGCCCGGGGAGGTAGTTATAGTCCGGGCTCCTCAAAAAACCGAACCCATCCGGCAGTATCTCAAGGACGCCCTCGCCGAAGATGAGCCCTTCCTTTTCGGTCTTCGCCTGCAGTATCTTGAATATCAGATCCTGCTTCTTTAAACCGCTTACACCGTTCACCTTTAATTCTTTCGCAAGTTTATTCAACTCCGCTATGCTCATAGTTTTTAAATCGGCTATCTCCATATCTCCCCCCATATCCTCATTACCTGCTTTTTTGTTTCGGCAATCGCGCCATTATTGTCTATGACAAAATCCGCCAGCTTTATCTTCTTATTCATGGGCAACTGAGAGTTTATCCTCCTCGTGATTTCCGTTCTGGCAATGGAGAATTTTTTGGCGCACCGCTCGACCTGCGCCTTCCGCGAGGCCTTGACCACCACAAGTATGTCAACTATGTTTCCGAGATTTGCCTCGATAAGAAGCGGCGCGTCTATTACCGCAACGTCATTTTTGCCAAGCCGCGCTATTTTATCTTTCATGCGCCGGATCACCTGTGGGTGGATAATCTTGTTAAGTTTGTCTACGCGGTCTTTTTTTAAAAATACCATCTCCCCAAGCTTCGGCCTGTCGATATCGCCTTTTTCTGTCAGTATAGACTTTCCGAAAGCCGCAATGATTCTTTTATATGCCGGCGTCCCTTTCTTAATTGCCGAATGGGCCAGCTCGTCGGCATCTACGACCTTGGCGCCTCTAGATTTAAACAGCGCCGCAACCGTCGTTTTGCCGGTACCGAAAGAACCTGTAAGCCCGATAATAATCATCGGCTCATCCCTGTTATCTTAGTATAAAGCCCTATGTACTCTTTTGCCGAGGCCTCCCATGAAAAGTCGAGGCCCATGACTTTCTTCACAAGCTCGTTCCACGCCTTCCTGTTCTCGCGTGCCGAAAGGGCTTTCTTTATCGCGGAAAATAATGCTTGCGGTTTATACTCCGCAAAGGTGAAACCGTTTCCTCCTCCGGTTCTCGGGTCGAACTCTTTTACGCTGTCCGCGAGCCCGCCCGTCTGCCTGACAACCGGAATTGTCCCATATTTAAAACTTATCATCTGGCTAAGCCCGCACGGTTCGTATTTTGAAGGAACGAGGAATATGTCGCATCCCGCGTATATCTTCTGCGCCAGGACAGCGTCAAATTTAAGATTTATGGATGTATTCTTAGGATGCGCCTTTGCCATCTTCATAAAAAGGGCATGGTATTTATTATCGCCTGTGCCGAGGACCACAAACTGGACCTTTAGCTTCAAGAGATCGTCAATAATCTTCGCTAAAAGATCCAGCCCTTTTTGGTCGGCCAGGCGCGATATCAAGCCTATCATCGGAATATCGCGGTCCACCTTGAGGCCCAATTCTTTCTGCAGAAGCTCTTTGTTGAGATATTTGCCGTCAATGGTATCGACGGAATATTTTTTGAATATTTTCGGATCTGTCGCGGGATTCCAGATGCCATAGTCTATTCCGTTCAGTATTCCGGATAGCGCGTTTTCACGAATCTTTAAAACGCCTTCCAGGCCGCAGCCAAACTCTTTGGTGAGTATCTCTTTGGCGTAGGTCGGGCTGACGGTGCTGATCGCGTCCGAATAGACGATGCCTGCTTTCATCAGGTTCACTTTGCCATAGTATTCAAAATAGTTTATAGAAAAAAGCGCCTGATCGAGGCCTGTCTTCGGAAATTCGTCTTTATCGAACAGCCCCTGGTACGCGAGGTTATGGATGGTAAAGAGCGTCCGTGTCCCGGAAAACCAGGGGTCGTATTTGTAGGTTGTATTTAAATATACAGGTACAAGCGCGCTTTGCCAGTCATTACAATGTATTATGTCCGGGCAAAAATCCTCCTTCTTGCACCTTTCAGGGATCGCTTTGGCGAAGAATACAAACCTGTCGAGGTTGTCATTATAGTCGCTGAACCTATCCCCATACAGCTCTTTCCTGTTATAATAATCATCGTTTTTAACGAAATAAACCTTCGCGTCCTTGCCTATAACGGACTCATCTATCCCGATCCTGACCGAAGCATATTTCGGCATAATGACCCGTATGTCCACACCCAGCTCTTCGAGCGCGATCGGGAGGCTTCCCGCGACATCTGCCAGCCCGCCCGTCTTCGCAAACGGCACCACTTCGCTCGATACCAGCAAAACTTTCAGCTTCATCATCCCATCCCCCCTCACCCATGCCCTCTACCCCTTTCGGGGGGAGAGGGAATTTACTTTTCAGGTGCGCCTCTCCGATCCGCACTCCTCCAATTCCAGCCAGTTCTTCCCTGCTTTTATATGCGCCTCAACAGGCACTTTAAGCTTTATCACATTTTCCATGCCGTCTTTAACTACCGCATAGATTTTTTGAAGCTCTTCCTTCGGCACATCCAGCACAAGCTCATCGTGAACCTGCAGCGTCATCTTTGAATCAAACTTACCTTTACGTAATTTTTCGTCTATCGCTATCATCGCTGCCTTTATGACATCGGCGGCAGACCCTTGAATCGGCGTATTGAGCGCCGTCCTCTCGGCGAATTGCCTCAACCGCGCGTCGGAAGAGTTCACTTCCGGTATATAGCGCCGCCTGCCCAATAGCGTCGTTACAAAACCCTTCTCCCTCGCCTCTTCTATAAGGCCTTCCAAATATTGTTTAACATCAGGATATCTTTCGAAATACGCGTCAATAAAATCCTTCGCCTTATCCACTTCTATGCCCAGGCTCTGAGAAAGCCCGTAAGGGCTCATCCCGTAAATTATGCCGAAGTTGACGGTCTTTGCCATATTCCTCATTTGGGCCGTTACTTCCTTTTCTTCGATTCCGAATACAAGGCTCGCCGTAAAAGCGTGAATATCGAGCCCCTCCTTGAAGGCTTTTATTAAATTTCTGTCTTGCGAAAGATGCGCGAGGATCCTCAATTCTATCTGCGAATAGTCGGCTGACAACAGCACGCGGCCTTTGCCTGACGGCACAAACGCCTTTCTGATCTTCCTGCCTTCTTCCGTCTTTATCGGAATATTCTGCAGGTTGGGCTCGCTTGATGAGAGACGGCCTGTGGCAGTTACGGTCTGATTGAACGAGGTGTGCACCTTCCCCGTCTTTGGATTTACCAGAATGGGGAGCGCGTCAACATATGTAGATTTTAATTTCGAAAACTCCCTGTACTTCAAGAGCTCATGAGGAAGTTTATGCCCGGCCGAGAGCCTTGTGAGCACGTCCTCATCCGTCGAAATACCCGTCTTGGTCTTCCTTATAACGGGCAGTTTAAGTTTTTCGAAAAGTATCTTCGAAAGCTGCTTCGGCGAATTTATATTAAACTCCTCTCCGGCCAACTCATAGATCTCCCGGGTAAGCTTGTCAATCTTCAAGGCCATCTCGCCGGAAAGCCCGCTTAAGTATGAGCTGTCTATTGAGACGCCCGTTATCTCCATCGTCGCGAGAACTTTGACAAGCGGCATCTCGACGTCGTAAAAGAGGCCGTCCAGGCCTTTTAGAGTTATCTCTTTAGCCAGAACATCTTTTAACCGAAATGTCACATCGCTGTCTTCGCAACAGTAGTCGCTGACCTTCTCCACATCAACCTTATCCATCGTAATAGACCTCTTGCCTTTCCCGAGAAGATCCTCAATAGGCGTGGTCATCTTATGGTTAAGGTAATCGAGCGATATTGCCTCGAGATTATGACTGAACTTCGAAGGATTCAAAAGATATGACGCGACCATCGTATCGAAAGCTATGCCGTTAAGTTCGATGCCGTAATTCGCGAGGACTATGTATTCATATTTTATATTCTGGCCTATCTTCTTTTGTAATTCACTTTCGAATATGCCCTTCAGTTCCGCCAGCACGTCATCGGGTTTAAAATATTTATTAAAAGGGACATACCATGCGCGGCCTATTTCCCAGGAAAATGAAACGCCAACGATTGCCGCCAGCATCGGGTCTTCGCTGGTAGTCTCAAAATCGAACGCAAATTCTTTCACCCTCCTGAGCTCGCCCAGGAGATCCTTAAGCCGCTTGTCGTCATCGACAAGCTCATAAACACTTTCAAGCTTTTCCTTCGGCGTAAGGTCTTTTAAAAGGGTTCTGAACTCCAGGGCCTTAAATAACTCCAGAAGCCTGGGTTGGTCCGAAGGTTTTAATTTCAGTTCTTCGAGGTCAATTTTTACCGGGACATCGTCATCGAGAATGGCGAGCTCTTTACTCAATAAAGCGAGCTCCCTATTCTCTTTTATAGTCTTCCTTTTCGCCTCCCCTTTCACCGCTTCAATGTTCTTTAAAAGATTATCGAGGCTTCCGAATTCTACGATGAGCTCCACGGCGGTCTTCTCGCCTATCCCGGGCACGCCCGGGATGTTATCGGAGGCGTCTCCCATAAGGGCCATTATATCTACCATACTTTTGGGCTCAACGCCGTAACGTTCTTTCACTTTAGCGGCATCGTACACAAGCCCTTCCTTATTAGTACTGTATACCTTTATGCGCGAATCCACAAGCTGCAACGCGTCCTTGTCCCCCGTTACTATAAAGGTATCTATATCGCATTCCCTGGCCTTCTTCGCCAGCGTAGCGAGAATATCATCCGCTTCATATCCCTCGATTTCAAATATAGGTATATTGTAGGCGGCCACAACCTCCTTTATTAAAGGTATCTGGCTGGCCAGGTCATCGGGCATCGGCTTTCTGTGGGCTTTATACTCCTCAAACTTCTTATGCCTGAAAGTGGGCCCTTTAAGGTCAAACGCCACCGCGAGCATATCTGGCGCGTTATCTTTTATCAGCTTATTCATCATCGTAACGAAGCCGTATACCGCGTTGGTGGGCTGGCCCTTCGAGTTGGACAGGCTCCTTATGGCATAGTAAGCCCTGTAACAAAATGAATTTCCATCAATAAGAAAGAGTCGTCTTTTGGGCATTACTCAGGTAAGCCTTGTCAGGGATTTAAAATATAGAGGACTGTCCTCGGCATCTTCTCAGAACACGTATTTTAGGGAATTATTTCTACCGATTTGAATTTTAATATATTGTGAGGAAAATCGACTTGCCATCTATTATACAATTGGCGAGCGTTTTGTCAAGTACTTTCGGCTCTTCAAATCGTATCGAACGACGTCCTATTCTTACCAAGAATAAAGTGGTAAATCACGTTATACGCTATGGAGAGATACTCCTCGGCTATAGCCTTCACTTCCTGCTCCTTCAGCCACCAGCGCGGAGGATCATGCAGAGTATTTAACGCGGTAGAGTTATATATTTTTATCCCCGTTCCTCTAAAGACGATCCTGAATAACATAAGGGCCCGCCGCATGTGATAGGCGCTTGTTACAAGTATCATAGACTTATAGCCATTCCTTAGCATAATTTTTTTCGCGGCAACCGCCTCTTCGAAAGTGGAAGTCACAGTCATGTCGGTAAAATATATACCTCCCCGGTCTTTTCCGAAATACTTAAACGTCCGTAAAGCAAGCTCTTTTTCGGAGATCTCTTTCAGGCCCCTTACCCTGCGCTCAAAATTAAAATAATCGTTTGCGTATTCCCCGTGCTCCGGAATAACGGAATACACGATATTTTTCGCGTAACCGTCATTGTACAGGTCAACCGTCTTTTTAAACCTTAAATACAAATCGCCGACCAGCACGACAATGCAGTCGGCTTTTTGTATGTTGTCCTTTACCAAAAGGAATTTCGCGGGAAGCGGCAACCATGCCTTATAACTAAAGGCGGCGATCGCGATAATAAACAAGGCGATCAAAAGCCTTGATGAACCAGGGCGTTTATCTCCAGGATTAGCCATATATAAAAGGATTATACTTTAGATGCGCTCTAATTGCAACGGTGGAAGGAAATTTTTCACGACCCTTTTGGCCGCATGGCCATTCAACGTTCATTTTGTTGGTATTTGCCGCCTGGCAAGATGAAAAATTTCGCTGTCCTGTATTTCATTTTTAGTCAAATTATTATTGACAAAAGATAAAGTAGGTGGTACTATCTTTTTCGCAAGCGGTATTACCGATAACGGTAATTTGAGATATTAACGAAAGGAGATGACAGATGAACAGGGTTATTACGGTGGTCGTGACAGTCGCGATATCGATGATTTGCGCTGACGTATACTCACAGGACATATGGATGAATAAAGACGGGAGCGTGCGCAACGTCGATACGCGGGCGATGCTTATAGAGGACGACAGGCTTTATCTTGCTACAAAGAATGAAATCTACGCATCCGGGGACACAAAAGACAGATGGCAGTCGATATTTTCGCTTCCCGCGGGCGAAAACGAGATAAGCTGCCTTACCGGTAACTCAAAAAATATGCTGATCGGAACCAGGCGGGGGCTGTTCAGATCCCGGGATTTCGGCAAATCATGGAGAAACGTATTCAGGACAATCCTTCCCGAGAAGAATAATATTTTATGCATCGAACAATCGAAGCATAATCCGGAAAAAATTCTGATCGGAACCGAAAAAGGCGTCTTTTCAAGCGATGATGCAGGCGATCATTGGAAAGATATAAGCGGTGTGCTTAAAAATAAACGGGTAGAATACATAACGCTTAACAGTGATCATGCCTATGCCTTCGGCGATAACGGCCTTTATGTTAAAAATGGCGAATCATCCGGCTGGAGCAGGATATACGGGCGAAGCGCCGCCGGGGAGAAGGGCGATGATGACTCGTCCGGCCATGCCGAAACCGAGGGAGACAGCGGCGCGAAAGTAAGCTGTATGGCGCTCAAAGGCTCAAGGATTTATATCGGTGCCGGAAAGGGGATAGTTTATTCTGACGATCATGGCAAATCCTGGAGCGCTTTTTCATCCGATGGGTTGGCCGGAAAAGCCCTTTCTATCGCCGCTTCCGATAAGTCCGAGAAGTTTTACTGCGCGACGACCAAAGGCATATTTGAATTTGTAAAAGACAAATCAAGGTGGCTTGAACTATACAAAGGAATAGATAGGTCTTTTTTTGTCAACAGGATCGTGCTGGACGGCGAAAACGAAGGTTCTATATGGGCGTTGACGGACAAGGGATTATATAGGTTAGAAAGCGGGAGATACGCCTCCGATCAGCTTGTCGATGTCGAAAGAAATTTAAAATCATTCAAAATCATCTTTGACAACGAGCCGGTCTTTAAAGAATTACGGCAGGCGGCGTTAAATTTTAACGATGTGAGCCCCGAAAAGATAAAAAAATGGCACGGAGAGTCTCGCCTCAGAGCGCTTCTTCCCAGGGTCACGGTAGGCGTCGATAAAAACCGTTCGACAAGTTCCGAGATTTATACAAGCGCTACCAAAGATTACATTGTAACTGGGCCGGATGATATAACAAACGGCTTCGATGTCGCGGTCTACTGGGAGCTCGGGGACCTGGTCTGGTCAGACGACCAGACCAATATAGACGTTCGCTCACGGCTCAATACCCAGCTCAGGAACGACATACTCGATGATCTGCGGCGCGTCTACTACGAGCGGAAGCGCCTTCAGTTTGAGCTCATGGCTTTCCCGCCGAAAGATTTAAAGGCGCGTTTCGAAAAGGAGGCGCGGATTCAGGAGCTGACCCAGGCCATCGATGACTTGACCGGCAATTACCTGTCCGATCATATGAAAACAGCGCCGGCAAGCTCGAGATAAGAGAATAGGAAATCGGGGGGGCACAATCACTCGTGTCCAAATTAGAGTGTGAGTCTCGAGGGGAAACACGTTTCGAGATTCGATCTTTGCCTACCCCTCACCCTTGCCCTCTCCCCTAAAGGGGAGAGGGGATTCCCTCATAATTTCCTCTCCCCCGAAGGGGGAG
>JAUYDB010000097.1 GCA_030691985.1 Candidatus Omnitrophota bacterium
TACCATCTCGGTGTTATATTCACCTATATCTGGATCATCGGCATAACTAATTCTTTCAATCTTTTAGATAATATGAACGGCTTGTCGGCGGGGATAGCTTCTATAGCTGCGGCGTTCTTCGGGATCATAGCTTACATGAACGGCCAACCTATGGTGTGCGCCTTATCTTTTGCCGTCGCGGGGAGCACCCTCGGATTTTTAAAGCACAACTTCCCTAAAGCTAACATATTTATGGGCGATGCGGGAAGCCTTATTGTAGGGTATCTTTTGTCAACGATATCGATACTGACGAGCTGGAAGATCGATACATGGACAATATCTCTTGCTGTGCCTTTATTGATACTCGGATATCCGATATTTGACACCACGTTAGTTACTGTCATAAGGCTATTGCAAGGCAGGTCTGTGTTCGACGGCGGAAAAGACCATTCATCTCACAGGCTTGCGCTTTTGGGGCTTAAAAGGTTCAGGGCGGTGCTGGTGATATACGGCCTCTGTCTTTTTTTGGGAACCGCGGCGCTTCTCATGACAAGGATGAGCCATAGTACGGCTATTGTCTTTATGGGTTTTGTCTTTCTCATCATGCTCGGCCTCGGCATCCGTCTCAGTTTTGTCGATACGAAACGTTTCGGCAGGAAAAAAGGTTTTTATGGCACTACGAAAGAATAACCTGCGCGCCGTTTTTGGAAAGGCCGCCGAATGGCCGCTCTATCTTATAATTTTCGCGCTTCCTTTTTCGAAATCGCTTGTCGAGATCATGATTGTTATAGCCATGATAGCGCTTGTGGCAAAGAAGTCCCTGGCGCGCGAAAGGATTTTTGAGAATACACCCGTTAATATTCTGCTATGTCTTTTTGTAGCAGCGGCTCTCCCGTCTTTTTTTAATACGCCCAATTTAGCATTGAGCGCGAGGGCCCTCTTTTCGAAACTCTTAAAATTCGCGGCCCTTTTTGTGATAGCCGAAGAGGCTATGGATACCAAAGAGAAGATAAATAATTTCCTGACGATGGCGCTCATTTCATGCGTCTTTATAGTGACGGACGCCTTTATCCAGTATTTTGTAACGCATATAGATATCCTGCATTTTCCGGGCTATCCCTCGTTTCAGTTCAGCCATCCCGCGCTGATAACGCCGCGCGTCTGGTCCGCGCCGTATCCCGACGGTTTTAAGGGGTTTCCGACAGCGTCTTTTCCGTATCCGAACGACTTTGCCGCCTGGATTATCGTCTTTATATTTCCGGTCGCCGCGATCCTCTTTTTTAAAAAAGAGGACTGGCCGAAGCGTCTGGGCCTGGGTTTGTTATGCGCGAGCCTCTTCTATTTTCTTATATTGACCAAAACAAGGGGCGCATGGCTCGGATTTGTTATAGCGCTTTTTTTTCTATTCTTCCTCAGGACGGTCAACCTCAAAAAGTTTGTATTGATTGTTTTGGCGTTGGCATTATTGATGCCGTTCGTCTTCAAGAAATCCACCATTCCATATATCTCTGCCGGCGCGGGCATATCGGAAAGAAATATAATGTGGGCGAACGGCCGGGCTATATTAAAACAGCATCCGGTAATAGGGAATGGCCTGAATACTTTTTTCACCGAATATAAAAAAGTGCGTACCGATGAATACAAAAACAAGAGAGGCAGCTATGCCCACAACTGCTATCTTCAGATGGCCGCCGAGACCGGCCTTTTGGGGCTGGCGACTTTTCTTTTATTTTTGTCCGCGCTCATCGTCAAAGCAGCCGGATCGCTTAAGTCTATAAAAGAGCCATTCTATAACTTATTGATCCTGGGTTTAACTCTCGGGCTTATAGCCTTTCTCGTTCACAGCGCCGTTGATACAAATCTTTATTCGCTCAATCTCGCCGCGCTTTTCTGGTTGTCGGCGGGTTTTCTCATGGCTGTTGTCAAAAGGGCTGAATCCGACCTGTTATGAAAAAAATATTGATCGTGAATCCTTTCGGCATAGGAGACGTTATATTCTCGACGCCGCTTGTCGATATCCTGAAAAAGAATTTTCCGGACAGTTACATCGGCTATCTCTGTAACCGCCGGGTATCGGAGCTTATAGCGACGAATCCCTGCCTCGATAAGATATTTGTTTATGAAAAAGACGATTACAGGGACGCATGGCGTCTGTCCAAGATAGAATTCGCTAAGAAGATATTGGCTCTATTAAAGTCTATTAAGAAGGAAAGGTTCGATGTATCGATAGATCTCACGCTAAACTATCAGTACAGCATGTTTTTGAAACTCTTGGGTGTGAGGAGAAGGCTCGGGTTCAACTACAGGAATAGGGGTAAGTTTCTTACGGATAGGATCGACATGGAAGGCTTTGACGATAAACACGTCATAGAGTACTATCTCGATGTTTTAAAGCTTCTTGATATAGATACAGATAAATATGAGATCGAACCCAGGATATACGCATCGCCAATAGGCTTAAAATTCGCGGATAGGGTGTTGAAAGAAAACGGGATGCGCGAAAGCGATCAGCTCATCGGGATGCTGCCCGGCTGCGGCGAAAGTTGGGGTGAAGACGCGGGATACAGAAGATGGCCCGGAAGGAACTTTGCCGTTTTAGCCGACATGCTGGTCGAAAATTACGGCGCCAGAATTATCCTGTTGGGCAACCAAAAGGAGACAGGCCTTTGCGGGGCAGTGGCGGCGGCCATGAAAAATCACATCCTCAATTACTGCGGGAAGACGACCATAGACCAATTCCTGGGTATATTAAAAAGATGCAGTGTTGTTATTACGAATGACGGCGGCCCTCTGCACATGGCGGTGGGGCTCGGGGTGAAGACGATCTCCATATTCGGCCCTGTGGACGAGAACGTGTACGGCCCGTATGGGAATAAACATAACCATATAGCGCTGTCTAAAAAAGGCCTGCCATGTAGGCCGTGTTACAGGAGATTCAAGTATGCGAAGTGCGAAAAGAGGGTTTGCCTTGATCTGGTTACCGCAGAGGAGGTTTTTCGCGCCGCTCAAGGATTGTTGAGTCGGGAAAACGGGAAGATTGAAACAAAATGAAGATCGCTTTGATATTTCCGGGCGTAGGCGAGAGGGGTTTTAACACACATCCGAAAGCGCCCGAGTATAACTGGATAAATCACGGCCTGTGCTCTTTGAGCGCCTGCGCCAAAAAAGAGGGCCACCTCGTGCGATTGATAGACCTGCGCGAGCTATCGGGGTGGGATGCCTTTAAGCGGGAGATAGAGGCAATCCGGCCGCAGGCGGTCGGCATAACCATGATGAGCGTCGATTTTGAATGCGCCATAGAGGGCGCAAGGATAGTCAAGTCATGCGATGAGAATATAAAAGTTATTATCGGCGGCCCTCATCCCAGCATCGCGCCGGATGAAGTAGCGGCATATCCCCAAGTAGATTATGTGGTGGTAGGTGAAGGGGAGGCCATTTTTCTGAAACTACTCGATGAGATAGAAAAAGGCTGCGCGAGGGATAAGATCGTAACAGGGAGCCATCCCGACCTCGACGCGCTGCCGTTCATCGATAGAGAGTTGTTCGGATGTAAGGAATCGGCCATCGATACTTTTCTTAACAGGCCATTTGTGACCATAGTGGCGGGTAGGGGCTGTATCTACAACTGCAGTTTCTGTCAGCCGGCTGAGCGGAAGATTTTCGGCTCAAGGGTGAGGCGTAGAAGCGTGGCGAACGTGATCGGGGAGTTGAACGATCTGCGGGATAGGCTGGATTTTCAAAGTTTCATGTTTCACGATGATTGTCTAACAGAGGACGCGGCATGGGTCAGAGAGTTTTGCGCCTCTTACAAAAAAGGCGGATTTAAAAAACCGTTCATATGCCAGAGCAGGGCCGATATAATCTGCAAGAATGAAGATTTAGTGCGGCTCATGAAACGCGCCGGCCTTGCCATGTTTTTAATAGGGTTTGAGAGCGGTAATCAGCGCATGCTGAACCTGTTACGGAAGGGCGCGACTGTTGAGGCGAATCTAAGGGCAGCCAGGATATGCAAAAAATACGGCATAAGGATATGGGCCAATTACATGCTCGGCATGCCGACGGAAACCAGGGAAGAGGTCATGGATACTGTGGCGATGATACACGCGATGAAGCCTTATCGGCTGAGCCCTGCTTTCTTTACCCCTCATCCGGGCTCGGACCTTTACGATTATTGCGTGAAGAACGGCCTTTTGCTTATCAAGTCATACCGTGATTATGCGCGATCATGCGATAGCCCGAAGGTAAAAGGCGTGGATTATGATTTTGTGCGGAAAGCTTTCGAAAACTCAAAAAAAAGGTTTTTGTCAGTCAGATTATACAGGAAGTTTGATTTTATAAAGGAACGCAGGGCAAGGCCCGCATTGAGAAAGTTTATTAAATTTTTGTATGGAATTTCAAAGTAACAATTCCCTCTCCCCTTTTGGGGAGAGGGTTAGGGTGAGGGGGCAAAAGAGGCCACTTATTTATTATCCCGGATTTAAAAATCTATGCGATGCGACATCATAATACCTATTTGGAATCAGCTTGAATTCACCAGGGACTGCATTAAGCACCTGATCTGCAGCACCCGCTTTCCATTTCGCCTCATACTTATCGACAACGGGAGCGGTGAGGAGACCAGGCGCTATCTGGAAGGCCTGATAGATGATATATCGCTTGATTGCCAATTGATACGAAACGAAAAAAATCTCGGATTTATTAAGGCGGTGAATCAGGGATTAAAGGCATCGAGCGCCCCTTATATCTGCATAATGAATAACGATACTATTCCCGCGCCCGGCTGGCTTGAGAGGATGGTTGAGTTTGCCGAAACCCGCAAAGACATAGGGCTTGTAAATCCTCAGTGCGGAGGCCATGGCAATATCCCTCTGGATGTCTACGCCAGGACCCTCGAGAAGCGAAGGGGAAGGTACATGGAGATGAACCAGTGCCAGGGATTTTGCATGCTTCTGAAGAAAGAGGTTGTTGACAAAATCGGATTGCTTGACGAATCCTTCGGCATAGGCGGCTATGACGATACCGACTATTCGATGAGGGCGCATCTTGCCGGCTACAGGTGCGTCGCGATACAGGACTCTTATGTATACCACCGGCTGCACAGCTCGTTTAATGAATCCGGCGACAGGGAAGAGTGGGTAAAGAGAAATCAGAAGATCTATTATGATAAGTGGGGAAGGCACTTGCGCGTCGGCCTTGCCGTCTCCATGTCTAAATTAGATAAAGAGGCGCTGAGGCGTGTGGTACAATTTACATACGGCATGGCGAGGCAGTGGTCATGGGCGCATATATGGATAAACTCCGGGAATGATAGGGCTTCGATAATGAATGTTATAGACGAAATTCTTGTCGAAGAGAGACTCCCCGCCCATCAAAATATCCGGATGAATTTTTTCCGCATGCCGGGATGGCTGTTCGCGGTAACAGTCGCCGGTAAGATGCTGGAGCGCATGCGAAAGAGAATGCGTGATAAAAAATTCGACGCGGTGATCGCCTTCGGCGGTATGGCGAGCTCCATATCTTCAACAGCCGCGATCATGAAGGCCATGATTTTCAGAGTGGATTTAGCCGAAGATATTCCGGACTGGGAGAAGAAAGGGAAAGACATAGCTTTATTGATTAAGGCAAAGAGAGTAGCGGTTTAGCCAGAATAACAAATAGAAATCATAGTAACCAGAAACCAGATTGACTTTTATGATCGATTCTGGTACCTGGTTTCTGGTTACTCTGAAAATGCTCTGGTTTCTGGTTACTATGCATAGCTGTCCAAATTGGCGCAATTTCCCCCTCACCTTAATCCTCTCCCCCTAAAGGGGGAGAGGAAATTATGAGGAAATCCCCTCTCCCCCGAAGGGGGAGAGGGCAAGGGTGAGGGGTAGGCAAAAATCGAATCTCAAAATACGATTTCCGTCGGGAATTGTGGTCTAATCTGGACACAAGTGGTTACTATGGTAAAAAAATGAATCCCGCGAGCTGCGATATCATCATACCGGTTTATAACGCCCTGGAGATGACAAGGAATTGCCTTGACAGCATCAATGACAATACGCGCTTTTCCTTTAACATGATATTGGTCGATAACGGAAGCGGCCGGGATACAAGCGTTTTTCTGGATGAATTTAAATCCGCGAACGGGGCAGTGGCCGTAATTCATAATTCGGAGAATCTCGGCTGGGTTAAGGCCGTAAACCAGGGGATGAAGTTGTCGGTGAGTCCGTATGTATGCATACTGAACAATGATACGATAGTGAAGACCGATGACTGGATAACGAAGTTGATAGCTATTGGCGGCAGCGCCGCCGACATAGGCCTTATCAATCCAAACTTTGAGCTCGAAAGAAGAGCTCGCCTTCGCGGAAAACCTTTCACGGAAGTGGATTTCTGCAGGGGTTATTGCGTGTTAATAAAAAGGGCTGTCATGGAAAAAATTGGCTTCCTTGACGAAGCATACGGGCTCGGTTATTACGATGACGACGACTATTCCGTGAGGGCTATCCGCGCCGGATTCAGATGCGTCAGGGCAAATGATGTATTTGTCGAGCATCTGCGCGATTCCACGTTTACGGCGATGTTCGACGAAGATACAAGGATGGCGCTTCACGAGAGAAATAAGATGCTTTTTTACTCGAAATGGGGCAGGCGGCTAAGGCTGGTATTTTTCATAACGAAGGATATCGACAAAAAGAAAGTTTCCGAACTCCTGATTGCGCTGGCGAGAAGGCAGCACGCGCTCTATCTTTGGAACCGCGCGAGCCCATTACGCCTTGAGCATACGCTAATACACGAACGGGTCTTTCCGAAAGTTTTCCCTCCCGCCTTCTTCTATTTTCTTATATACGTGAACAGCCGTAAAAGAAAAACCAAGCGGTATGATCTTGTATTTACCGATAACACAAAATTCGATCGACTCTCCACGCGAAGGAAATACCGCATACACTGCCTGGATTTGGACCGGGAGATAGATCGCATTACCGAGTTAGTCGATTCGGCAGCGAAGGACACTTGAAAACTCACGTTAGTAAAAAAGACATAGCTGTCCAAATTGGCGCAATTTCCCCCTCACCTTAATCCTCTCCCCCTTCGGGGGAGAGGAAATTATGAGGGAATTCCCTCTCCCCTTTAGGGGAGAGGGCAAGGGTGAGGGGTAGG
>JAUYDB010000115.1 GCA_030691985.1 Candidatus Omnitrophota bacterium
AATTGCGTAGCCTCATCGGGTATGATCCTGTATATATACCTGTCGATACAGGGCCTCGTCTCGAAATATTCATGGTTCGAGACAAGCTCTATCTTTTCTCCCGTCTTATGCGACTTGAATCTATACGGGCCGGTGCCTATAGGATGGCTGGAAAATCCTGTCTTATTTAAATCCTCGCTTCTAAGAATGTGCTCGGGCATGATCCACATGCCCCAGCTCGTCAGGGCGGGAGCGAACACTTCGTGGTACATAACCTTTACGGTGTAGTCATCCAAAACCCTTAACTCTTTTATCCTTTCGAAGTCGCCGCTGTAAGGAGTCTTAACGCCCGGGTCGATAAGCTTCTTATAAGTGAACTCGACGTCTCTGGCTGTAAAACGCGCGCCGTCATGCCATTTCACGTCCCTCCTTAAGTGGAATATGATTACAAGCCCGCCGTCCAGAATTTCCCATTCCTCGGCCAGGTCCCCTGTGATCCTCAGGTCCTTGTCATACTTTATGAGGCCGTTAAAGACCATGCCGCATATCTCGCTTGAAGCGGCATCCGAGGCAAGTATTGGGACGAGTGTTCGAACGTCTGCTATGGATGAAACCACTATGGCGTCGCCGTAACATGGCTCCTGGCCGTCTTCGGCGGAGGCAGTGATGCCTGTAAACAGCGGCAAAAAAAATACCGCCGATATAAGCAGTATGTTGACTCCATTCACTTGGGTATCTCGCCTCGTTATAGCAAGTTTCGTCGTCCGTAGTCCGTTTTCCGTCATCCGTTGCCATCATTAGTGTTACGGACTACGTCCTACGGATAACGGACTACGAAACCTGAGCTTTCAACTCAGTAATCGAGCGGCTCTTCAGGTAGTAAAGGCTGCCCGGCGCCCTGTTGTCCCTGAGCGGTGATCGGCATCATTCCGGTTTTTGCAACGAGGGACCTGCCCCTATGGCTTGTCATGACGGCCAGTGTCAGGCAGGTTATTATGTAAATTACGGCTGAGACCGCTGTTGCCCTGGTCAAAAAGACCGATGTCTTTGTTCCAAAAAGCGTCTGCGTAGAACTTCCGCCGAAAGATTCGCTCAAACCTCCGCCCCGGCCGGCCTGTAGAAGAATAACGGCAATCAGAATTAATGACGCTATTATGTGTATCACTATAACTAATCCGTATAACATGTATCGCCTCTCTATAGAATCGTTTAGTTCGCGTGTTAGCGAGTTTGCGTGTTCGCGAGTTAAAAGTTTGAAAACCCGCAAATCCGGTAACTCGCTAACCCGCAAACTAAACCCACCGCCTAAACTCAACCTATACAGTTCCTGGCTATTTGGACGAAAGAATCCGCTTTCAGGCTCGCCCCACCCACGAGCGCGCCGTCGACATCCGGCTCTGAGATCAGCTCCTTGATGTTTTCCGGCTTGACGCTCCCGCCATATTGGATTCTTACAAGATTCGCGATCTCCTCATCATGCATCGCGCTTAAGCAGCCTCTGATATATTTATGGACCTCCTGGGCCTCTTGCCTCGTCGCGTTAAGGCCGGTTCCTATTGCCCACACAGGTTCATAAGCTATGACAACTTTTGGAATCTCATCTCTGGTTATGCCGGCAAGAGAGTTTTCGACATGGTCCTTCACAACCGCGAATGTGCTGCCGGCCTTCCTATCCTCCAGCCTCTCGCCAACACAGACGATCGGTGAAATGCCCTCCTTCAATAAAGCCCTTGCCTTCCTGTTCACGGTCTCATTCGTTTCGTGAAAAAATTGCCGCCGTTCGGAATGGCCTACTATGCAATATTCGCAGCCGATATTCTTAAGCATAGGGGCGGAGACCTCCCCTGTGAACGCGCCCTCCTTCTCCCAGTACACATCCTGCGCCCCGAGCATTATATTCGTATCCATGACAATTTCCTTCACGTCGCTTAATGAGGTAAACGGCGGGCACAGGACTATCTCTATCTCTAGAATATCGTAAAGGGCCCTCTTTATGGAGTTTGCCAGCTCCATAGATTCCGAGATATTCTTGTTCATCTTCCAGTTACCGGCTATGATCACTCTTCGCATATCTTTCGCCTGAAATTTTTCATTCCAAGACCAATATAGCAGATTGACCAGTTCGAGCCTCTCTTGGCCATGTGGCCAGGGGGCCTCGCCTAATTTTGTTTTTCAAGGAGTAATCCTTCTGGTGTTGTTATATCAGGCTTTACAGCCGCTATGGATATAACGGTCATAATAGTTTTCGGGTAATGCGACGTAAACAAAATTTATACGGCTCGACCCCCGTGGCCACATGGCCATTCAACAGCTCAAGTTCGACATCTGTCTTATAGTGGAATGAAAAATTTCCTTCTTCACTCCCCCAGAAATATTTTCGGCTTCTGGCGACAGGGACATAAGGCCATGGGGGGTTGAGCCGTATAAATTTTGCGCAGGCTGCGCTGCCTAAAACTATTTATGACCATAGTATAGATAGTGACAAGTATGACAGAAATAGATACCTAAAACCCAAGCGCCCTGATAGCAAAATTAGGCGAAGCCCCCATGGCGTTATGTCCCAGGAGCGGCTTGAGCTGAAATATTTTGCTCTTATGCATCGCTCAGCGCGTCGATGCCCGGCAATCCCCGGCCCTCAAGATACTCTAAGCTCGCTCCGCCGCCGGTCGAGATGTGCGTCATCTTATCCTCTAATTCAAACTTCAATATTGCCGCCGCAGTATCGCCGCCGCCTATGATCGATGTTACGCCCTTCAAGGCCGCGATAAATTTTGCGATCTTCTCTGTGCCTTTGGCAAATTTATCCATCTCGAACACGCCGAGAGGGCCGTTCCAGATTATAGTCTTCGCGTCCTTCAGTATATCTTCGAACAGTTCGATCGTCTTCGGGCCGATATCCAACCCAATCCAGCCGTCAGGAATATCATCATCGGAGAGTTTCGTGTTCGCGGACCCATCGAACCTATCGGCAACTATGTGATCGACCGGAAGGATTAGAGGTATGTTCTTCCTGATGGCCTTATCGATCGCCTTCGTTACCGTATCGAACCCGTCTTTGTCGAACCTTGAGGCGCCTATCGTCCTGCCTTTCGCCTTAAGGAATGTGTATGCCATGCCGCCCCCTATAAGAAGCGCGTCGACCTTGTCCAGAAGATTGTCTATGACCTTGATCTTATCCTTTACCTTGGCGCCGCCGAGGATCGCGACAAAAGGCCTTTTCGGATTACTAACCGTATTCCCGAGATATAGCATCTCCTTTTCGAGCAGGAACCCGGCTAATGAAGGCAGATAATGCGTAATGCCTTCCGTAGACGCATGGGCGCGGTGAGCTGTGCCGAATGCGTCGTTTACGAATATATCGCCAAGGCTCGCCAGCTCCTTCGCGAACCGGGGATCGTTCTTCTCCTCTTCGGCATGAAACCTCAGGTTCTCCAGCAGGATTACGTCGCCGGCCTTCATCGCTGAAACGCGCCTTTCGACATCAGCGCCTATGCAATCCTTGAGCGCTGTGACCGGCTTGCCAAGGAGTTTCTCAAACCTCTTGGCTATGGGCCCAAGGCGCATCTTCTCGTTGACTTGGCCGTCCGGCCTCCCCAAATGGCTCATAAGAATCACCTTGGCGCCTTTGTCCAGCGCGTATTTTATGGTAGGTAGGGCCGAACGTATCCTGATATCGTCCGTGATGTTAAGATTATCATCGAGCGGAACATTAAAGTCAACCCTCATCAGGACCCTCTTGTCCTTCAAGTCCGCATCCCTGATCGTCTTCTTCGCCATAACTAACACCCCTCTTCTAATCCCTCGTTATCCCCTTCTCTAACCCTTCTATTGTAGGAAATTTGATTATAATCGACAAGTAACTATCTTGTCAATGAATTTGACAGCTTATAATTTGTGTGGAGGAAAAAGGGGTCTGACCCCTTTTTACCTCTCCGGCGCCTTAGCTTACTCATCAGCATAACAAACTATCCATAAAATGGGGTCAGGTCCATTCACGTAGCAATATACGCGTTGGGCCAGACCCCATTTTATCAGCGTCTCTTATAACACTGGACTGCTACGCTTGAGAATACAATAGCTCATTTGAACACAAACCCTGTCTCGATTGACCAGAATAGAAGGTCCATCTCATCGAGCGGGACACGGGTCTTTTTGGAAAATTCCCTCATCTTGTTCTCTATGTCGGTGTAGATCTTCCTGGAGCCGACCGAGGAAGGTATTTTGCTGATCACACCGTAAGTTTTGAGATTCTTCAAAATATGCCTGTCGAGTATCGCTATATCCCTGCCAAGGCCTATGTTTCGCAAGAAATGGCTCGCCTCTTTATAACCGTAGCCTTTTATATTGTCAACGAGCCATTCACGCAGCTTGAATATATCTTTAAAATCCAGCATTCCCTTTATAGCAATCTTTCCGCCTCTTTTGAAAAGTTTCCGGGCAGCGGTTATGAAAACCGCCTTCTTATTGTGGAATCTCACCCGCCCTTTCAGCGCGGGTTTTATCTCGCATGCGCTGCCCTTGAGGAGCAATCCATTCTCTTTAAGCTGCCTTATTGCCTTATCGCAATGGAGGGCATTTGCGTTAGCGGTCAATATGCAGAAGCACAGTTCCTGGAATATCTCTTCGTCGCCGGCATCCTGCACGGCCCTGAAATCCTCAAGCCTTCTCTTAATCTCTGATTTTCTATTTTTGTACTCGGAAACCAAATCTTTTACGGATGGCGGCAGGCGCTTCATTGGCTTGAATTCAGATATTTGAACGCGGCTAGCGCCGCCTTGGAGCCTTCGCCCGCGGCTATCACTATCTGCTTCTCAGGAACATCCGTAACGTCGCCGGCGGCGAAGATGCCGGGCACATTGGTCTGATTTAGGCAGTTGACTTTTATCTCATCGTATTCGTTTTTTTCAACGTCTTTGGCAAATCCGGAATTGGGTTTAAGGCCTATCTCAACAAATACCCCCTGGACAGCCAGCGGCTCAATCCTCTCTTCCCGCTTTATCATTATACCGCTCACCATATTATCACCGACGACCGCTGTAACACGGGCATTATTAATAACCGTAACGACTTCGCTCGACTCGACCTTTTGGCGCATAATGGCGTCTCCGCCGAGGTACGGCGTAATATTTATCATATAGACATGTCTGGCTATTTTTATAAGCTGAAGCGCCGCGTCCAGCGCGGAATTCCCGCCGCCTATAACGGCCACTGCCTTGCCGCCAAAGAGAGGGCCGTCGCAAGTGGCGCAATAAGTGAGCCCTTTATTCTTGAATTCCTTTTCGCCCGGAACGCCAAGCTCTTTCGATACTTTACCCGACGCTATTATGACGGTCTTCGACTCGTACTCGCCCTTTGCGGTTCTTACCTTTATCGCGCCGCCCGTCTTTTTAACCTCCAAGGCCTCCTCCCGCTCCTTGACAGGCACATTATATTTACGCATGTGCTCCTCGAATTTGGCTGTAAGGTCAGGGCCTGTGATGAACTGATAGCCGGTGTAATTCTCGATGTCTCCGCTCCACGCAGCCTGGCCTCCGATATCTCCTGTCAATACAAGAAATTGCAGTCTTTTTCGCGCCGCGTAAACCGCCGCTGTTATGCCAGCCGGGCCGGCGCCTATAATTATCAAGTCATACATATTGTTTTAAAGAAATTTTTCAGCTTACAACCCTCTTGGCTATACAGCCAGGCGGTGTTCGCCTAATTTTGTTTTTCAAGGAATATTGCCTTTTGGTTTTGTTATGTTACGCTTTACTACAGCTATGGATACAACGGTCATAAGAGTTTTAGGGTAGTGCATCGTAAACAAAATTTATACGGCTCAACCCCCATGGCCATATAGCCATTCGCCAGAAGCTGAAAAATTTCTTGAGCGCATATATCAAATCCCCAACACTTCCTTGATCTTCTCCTTATCGAACCCGACTATGAGCTGGCCGTCGATATCGATTATCGGAACTCCCATCTGGCCGCTTCTCTTTATTATCTCCTCCGCCTTCTCCTGGTCTTGCGAGATATCTATATCCTCAAACGGTATCCCGCTCTCTTTAAGGAATTGCTTCACCCTTATACAGAACGGGCATGTCGGCGTGCTATAGACAATAACCTTCTTATCCATGATATCTCCTCCTATCGCATTATCCCTTTTAACTCAATCATATCATTTACTATGTAATCCGGCCTGAGCGGCCGGACTTCCTCGGCTTTGCCCAAGCCGTATGTCACCCAGCACGTTTTAATCCCGGAATTCTTTCCGGTCAAAATATCTATGGCCATATCCCCGACGATTATGGCTTTGTTTTTATCGATCTTCAATTTCGGCCGGACAGAATCAAAAACACACGCCGAAGGCTTCAGGCAGTTCTCATCGTCCCCGCCGATTATATCCATGAAATAATTTCTTATGCCGAGTTTTCTTAAAGTGATATCGGCAAACCTGGCATACCTGTTTGTAAGGATATATTTGTGTTTATCCTTAAAAAATTTAAGCGTCTCATCAACGTGGGGATACAGGATGGCTTCGTCGGCGGAATGTTCGATATAATAAGCGCTGAATATTTTGATAGCGTCATCGGCAAGGCCGGTATTTTCACTGCCGAGGCTTTTCGCGATCAGGTCTTTTACGCCTGTGCCTATGTAAGAAGTTATGGTTTTTTTCGTCCGCTCATTGATGCCCAGTTTTTTCAGTGTATAATTGACGGCGTTCGCGATATCCGTCCTTGCGTCAATCAACGTTCCGTCGACATCGAAGAATATGGCGTCTATTTTGATCATCTATTTGACATTTATCGGCTTCGCGTTCTGCCATAGGCCGTGGATATTGCAATAAGAGGACGAGAGTATTGTCCCGGATTTATCGCTCTTAAAACTCAAAATCACTTCCGGATAAGTGAATATCGTGCTTGTGTCCGGGCCTTGAGCTGACTCGCCATGAGCGGTAAAATCAAACCTGCCTATCTGATACGGGAACTTCTCTCCGTCAGCCAGAAAATATACCGCTATCCATCTTATGTGGTGAGCGGTGGTGTTCGGATGGGCGATCTCTTTACCGACAGCCACCGTGACCTTGAAAAACTCGCCCTTCCCGACGCTATCGGGCGCGTCGATAACCGGCACATGTTTCTCCTTCTTCCAGTCCGCTCCCTGCAGCAGATCTTTAAGTTCGGTCATAATCGTCTCCTTCTTATCAAAGTAAAATTTTTCGCGTCCTGCTGAAGGACATAAGGCCATGAGGGTTGAGCCGTATAAATTTTGCTAACGATTTAGCTGCCACATAATACTATTAGCGCGTGGCATCCATAAGCATAAGTTACCTCGCTTCGCTCGGAACTTATCCATAGGGGCTTCGCCCCTATGGCGTTTCG
>JAUYDB010000170.1 GCA_030691985.1 Candidatus Omnitrophota bacterium
GAAAGGATTCAGGCTCCTCGCAATGACGAAAGGATTCAGGCTCCTCGCAATGACGAAAGGATTCAGGCTCCTCGCAATGACGAAAGGATTCAGGCTCCTCGCAATGACGATGAGATTGCCTCGTCTGTCATTGCGAGGAGCCTGAGTTTTTCTCGTTGGCGACGAAGCAATCTCGTTAGATTGCTTCGCACTTCGTGCTCGCAACCTTCGGGATTGCTTCGTCGCTCACTTCGTTCGCTCCTCGCAATGACAGCGTTTTCAACGCTCTTAATTTATTATTTTTGCACTACCGTTCTTATAAAAAGGCTTATTGACAACTTTCGCGGATATTGAGACCTTGCCTTCTTTGAGCACAATCTCTTCGCCTATGGCGACTTCGCGCGAAACGTACCCCATTCCGATGCCAAATCCGAGACTGGGCGAAAACGAACCACTCGTTACCGCGCCGATATCCTGAAGCTTATGCGCTATGCGATAATTATGCCTCGGAGCACGCCGGGAGTCCGCTATAAAATATATTATCCTTTTAGGAAGACCGCCCTGTCTCTGTTTTAAAAGCGCAGGCTTCCCGATAAATTCTTTATCCCAACATATAAAATGCTCTCCGGCCGCCTCCAAAGGCGAGGTTTTGATATCTATATCCTGTCCATAAAGGCTATATCCCATCTCGAGACGCAGCGTGTCGCGCGCGCCAAGACCTATCGGCCGGACGCGTTTATCTTCCAGCAGCTTCCGCCACAGTAGAACAATCTTCTGATTGGGCATATATAATTCATAACCCAGCTCTCCAGTGTAACCGGTGCGGCTGATTATGATCCTCTCCCCCAATACGGTAAAGTAACCAAAGGTATAATACCGCAGTTTTTTGACCCCCGCGCCGGCCAGCTCAATAAGCGTTTTCTCCGTCTCCGGCCCCTGCAGGTCAAGTTTTCCAAGCGATGCGGAGACGTTCTCAAGGCGTGTCACGCCGGTTAAATATTTACGCATGTGTAACTCATCACCACCGGTGGTGGCGGCATTAACCACGGCCATCCAGCGCGTATCGCTGATCCTGTATATAAGGAGGTCGTCGACTATTCCGCCCTCTTCATTAAGCATAAATCCGTAACGGCATGAAGAGACGCTCATACCCTTGAGGTTCATAGTCACCAGGCGCTCGAAATCACTATTTGCAGGATCCGCCTCTATGATAAATTCGCCCATGTGGCAAATATCGAAGAGTCCGGCGTGCTTACGCGTCCAGAGGTGTTCATCAATAATACCGGTATACTGAATGGGCATAAGCCAGCCGCCAAAAGTCGCGAGCTTCGCGCCGAGTGATTTGTGCTCTTCTACGAGAGGGGTTTTCAGAATACTTGCTTGATCAATCATAAAATATTGTCATTCTGAGGCGCACCTCTCCTCGTCATTCTGAGCCCCGAAGGGGCGAAGAATCTATTCTTTAGATCCTTCGGTCGGCCTTCGGCCTCCCTCAGGATGACAGCGAGTCGGCCTTCGGCCTCCCTCAGGATGACAGCGAGTCGGCCTTCGGCCTCCCTCAGGATGACAGCGAGTCGGCCTTCGGCCTCCCTCAGGATGACGGCTATGGGCCGGGCTCAAGGCATGACGGCTATGGGCCAGGCCCAGAATGACGTAATTTAAATATCAGTACACCTTAATATCAACTTTAACTTTAAAATCATAATACCGTAAACATATTTTGTCAATAGCTAACCAACATATAACCAACGCATACCCCGGGGGTCTACGTTGGTTTGCGTTGGTTTGCGGGGTGTAATTTCATGACCTTTCGTGATATAATGAGCGGATGAAAAAACTCACTGGCGTATTCCTGCTAAAAGTCCTTGCCATCATAGCCATGAAAGACACGATAGAGTCTTTCGGGGACCTCTTCTTAAAAAAGGGGGCGCTGACAACCGGCATCAGTAATGTGGTGATGTCCAATATGCTCGAATTCGCTTCGCGCATGATAGCAAGCCCATGGCTGTGGATAGGGATCATTTTTCTACTCGCGAATTTTTTCTTATGGATAGCGCTTCTCTCCAGAGTCGATCTAAGCGTGGCGTTCCCCATGTCCAGCCTGACATACATAATAGTCCCCATATTGGCCATCACATTCTTGCATGAAAAAGTGCTTTTAACCAGATGGGCAGGGATCATATTCATAATAGCAGGCATAAGTCTTACATCAAGATCGGCGGGAAGCGCCGGGGAGAGCAACAAATGAGCTTTAAACTTGTTCTACTTATACTATTGGGAGAAATCTTTATATGCGCGGCGCAATTCCTGTTCAAAATCGGCGCCAATAGACTAAAGATGCATAACTTGCGCACTTTTTCAGAGTATACGGCATTTATAAGATCTTCTCTCGTCATTCCCGCTATATGGGGAGGCTTATTATTAAATACTTTTGCCGTAATAGTATGGATAATGGTGCTCGCCCTCGTTGACTTAAGCCTCGCCATGCCGCTCGATAGCGTCCACTACATAGCTATACTGGTAGGTTCGCATTTTTTTCTGAAAGAACGGCTCACCTGGGGCCGGATCGCGGGCACGTTGTGCATAGTAGTCGGCATTGTGCTCGTCGCGATGAGCTAGTACATTGTAAAAAGAGTTCTTGATAGTTGTCATTCCCGCAGACAGGCTGTGTCAAAACAGCCATTTTCGTCATTGCGAGGAGGCACGAAGTGCCGATTGCTTCACCCGTCATTGCGAGGCTGACGAAGTCAGCCGAAGCAATCTCAAAAACGGGTTCGCAACAGGCTCCGCAATC
>JAUYDB010000185.1 GCA_030691985.1 Candidatus Omnitrophota bacterium
GGGGGACACAATACCTATTTCCTTGCACAAAATCTCAAGGAAATAGGTATTGTGTCCCCCGATTTCCCACAGGTATTGTGTCCCATAGCTGTCCAAATTAGCGCAATTTCCCCCTCACCATAATACTCTCCCCCTAAAGGGGGAGAGGAAATTATGAGGGAATCCCCTCTCCCCCGAAGGGGGAGAGGGCAGGGTGAGGGGGTCCGTCGATACCAAAATGCTAATATGGAAACGTATGATTTAAACGCTTAAATGAGGAATGCTATGTGCGGCATATGCGGTTATGTAAATTTAGATAAAAGGCCCGTCTCCGACGATAATATTTTGCGGAAGATGACATCGGCGCTAATCCACAGGGGGCCGGATGACGAGGGTTTTTTTATAAAGGATAATGTCGCCCTTGGCCACAGGAGGCTTTCCATCATCGATCTGGAAAAGGGCCATCAGCCGATCTGTGACGAAACCTCTCCGTTATGCATAGTCTACAACGGGGAGGTTTACAACTTTCCTGAGCTTAAAACGGAACTTATAAATAAAGGCAATGTTTTTTCCACCCATTCCGATACCGAGGTCGTCCTGAAATGCTACAGGCAATGGGGTCCGGATTGCTTAAACAGGTTCAACGGCATGTTCGCGCTTGCCATATGGGACGGGCGGGATAAGACGCTCTTTTTAGCCAGAGACAGGTTCGGCAAAAAACCTTTGTACTTTGGGACCTTCGGCAGGACCTTCATATTCGGCTCAGAGTTAAAATCCGTCTTTTCGCATCCGGAGGTTATCATGGATGTGGACAGGATGTCGCTCGGTAAGTATTTCGCGTATGATTATATCCCGTCTCCGAGGACCATAATAAAAGGCATTGCGAAGCTTGAACCGGGGCACTGGCTCGTTCTTAAAAACGGCGAGGTTAAAAAGAAGCGCTATTGGGACTTCCGCTTTGAGATAGACGGATCGAAAAAGACGGATTTGGCCGTCACAAAAAAAATGCTCCTGGAGACCTTGCGCGAATCGGTGAGGAAGAGGCTCATAAGCGACGTCCCTCTCGGCGTCTTTTTATCCGGCGGCATAGATTCCAGCGCCGTCGTGGCCATGATGGCCGGCCTCATGGACCCCCAGGATATAAAGACCTTCTCCATCGGTTTCAAAGAGAGGTCTTATAACGAGGCGCCTTCCGCCAGTCTGATAGCCCGCAAGTTCCGCACAGACCATCATGAGAAGATATTAAGCGCGGAGATGATGCTCGATGCCCTGCCCGGGATAATCGATATCATAGACGAACCTTTCGCCGACTCATCCATTATACCGACCTATATGGTTTCGCAGTTTACCAGAGAGACCGTCAAGGTCGCGCTCGGAGGCGATGGCGGGGACGAGCTGTTCATGGGATATCCGTCCTTCATAGCGCACCGCATAGCCGCTCTCTATGACAGGGCGCCCTCAGCCGCCAAAAGGGCGGTCAGGCTTTTTTCAAACCGTGTTCCGGGGAAGGCGCATTACATGAGCCTGAATTTCAAACTGAAGAGATTTTTGAAAGGCGCGTCCTTTTCCGAGGCCGAGCGCCACCAGATATGGATCGGGTCTTTCTATCCGCCTGAGCAGAGGCTTCTGTTCAGGGACGCCTCGGACGAGGCTCTTTTTGACCCGCATAATATATACGATGAATCAAGCGCCTATTTCAACCGGTACCCCGGCATATCAAACATGGACAAGGTGGAATATCTGTATATAAAGACATATCTTCCCGATGACATACTGACGAAGGTCGACAGGGCCAGCATGGCCGTAAGCCTTGAGGTTAGGGCGCCGTTTCTCGATAAAGAGATTGCCGATTTTGCCGCGGCAATACCCAACAGCCTGAAGATGAGGGGCTTTAGGACAAAGCATATATTGAAGGAGGCGCTTCGGGGGATAGTCCCGAACGCCACCATCGATAAGCCCAAACACGGTTTCGCGGCGCCCGTAGGAGCCTGGTTCAGAAAAGAGCTTAAAGAGCTGCTCCTGGATACTTTCAGGAAAGACGTGATAGAGAAGGACGGCTTATTCAACTACGAATACATCGACTCTCTGTTCAAGGACCATTTCTCCGGCAGGGCGGAATACGGCAGAAATATCTGGTCCCTGTTTATCTATCAGATGTGGTATAATAAGTGGATAAGAATATGAAATTTTTCATCCCAACCCGATAGGGCAGCTATCGGCAGGTGCCCATTCGGCTAATGCCGCCATCTAGGATTTTTAGTTTTGGTAGTACCTAATATGTGTGGCGGCATGCCTTGGGAAAAGCTGATGGTAGTATATAGGCAAGTGGTAGTTATTCCTTGGCGGCATTTATACGCCTCAAGGGCATCCTGCCGGTAGCTGCCCCGACA
>JAUYDB010000107.1 GCA_030691985.1 Candidatus Omnitrophota bacterium
TGGGATCGGTTACGGCGGGAGACATAGGATGCGTGTCGAAGCTTAAGGATACAATGACCGGCGATTCTATCGGTGATGAAATAAATCAGATAAAATTAGAAGACATACAGTTCCCGGAACCTGCCATATCATTTTCCGTGAAACCTAAAACCAGAGCCGATGAGGACAAGATATCTATAGCCTTACATAAAATATGCGCCGAAGATCCCACTTTCAAGTATACCAGGGATGCGCAGACTAAAGAGATGATAGTTTCGGGGATGGGCGATATGCATATCAACATGATGCTGCGCAGGATGAAGATGCGATACGGGGTTCAGGTTGATGTCGGAACGCCCAAGGTCGCGTATAAAGAGACGATCATATGTAGAGGGGATGCTCAGTATCGCCATAAGAAGCAGACCGGCGGCGCGGGCCAGTTCGCGGAGGTATGGATGCGGATAGAGCCGCTTCAGCGGGGCGCAGGATTCGAGTTCGTTGACGAAGTTGTCGGCGGGGCCATACCGCGTCCGTTTATAGTGTCTTGCGAAAAGGGCATCAGGATGGCCCTGGAGTCAGGTATACTTGCCGGTTTTCCTGTCGTCGATGTCAGGGCGATAGTTTATGACGGCAAGACCCATCCTGTAGATTCAAAAGATATAGCGTTTCAGACCGCTGCCCGGCACGCGTTTAAAGAGTCGATGCAGAAAGCCAAACCCGTTATCCTGGAGCCGATCATGGATGTCGATATCGTGGTGCCTGATGAATTCATGGGTGATATCGCGGGCAGCCTCAATTCACGGCGCGGGAGAATAATGGGCATGGAACCGGGCGACAACGTCCAGACTATAAAAGCCAAAGTGCCGCTTGAAGAGATGTACAAATACGTGAACGAACTTAAATCTATCACAGGGGGCCGGGGCACATACTCGATGAACTTCTCTCATTACGAGGTGACTCCATCGAATTTGGCGCAGACCATTACCGAGAAGGCAAGGCTGACGAAGAGGGAAGAGGCGGAGGATTAGAGTCAGGCAACGAGTTTAGCGTATAGCGTTTAGCGGATAGCGTATAGCGTATAGTAAAGTCGTACGACCTCTCCTATACGCTACCTGCTATACGCTAGTAACTGTAATCTAAAGAGGAGACTATGAGCGGACATTCAAAATGGGCGACGATAAAACATAAAAAGGCGGCGACTGACGCGAAACGCGGCCAGCTGTTCACGAAGGTTATAAAAGAAATAACTGTCGCGGCAAGGCATGGCGGCAAACCGGATACAAATCCACGGCTCAGGGTCGCGATCGAAAGAGCCAAGGAGGCCAGTATGCCGGCAGACAACATAGATCGCGCGATCAAAAAAGGGACCGGGGAGCTCGAGGGTGTAAGCTATGAGGACATCACTTTGGAGGGATATGCCCCGGGCGGAGTCGCAGTATACGTAGAAGGCGTAAGCGACAATAAAAACAGGACTACAAGCGAGGTCAGGACTATATTCACTAAAAAAGGCGGGAACATGGCCGGCGCCGGATCGGTCAGCTGGATGTTCGAGAAGAAGGGTTATATAGTTGTAAGCAGGAAGGCTGTTGATGAGGATAGGCTCATGGGCATTGTCCTTGACTCGGGCGCCGAGGATATGGTCGTCGAAGAAGAGAATTTCGCGGTGAAGACCGCGCCAACAGATTTTTATAAAGTGAAGAAGGCGCTCGAGGATAATAAAGTTGCGGTAGAATCCGCCGAGATTACGCTCATCCCGAAATCCACGGTCAAAGTGGTCGGCGATGACGTCAAAAAAGTTCTGGATCTGGTAGAGGCGCTCGAGGAACATGAAGATGTCCAGAACGTCTACGCGAATTTCGACATACCGGATGACATGCTGAAGGAATGATGCTGATACTTGGGATAGACCCGGGATTGAGCGCGACCGGCTACGGTATTATCGAAAATAGTACCCTAAAATTGGTTGAGGCCGGAGTCATAAAGACCAGGCCCAACACACCGATCCAGGAGAGGACGAGGAAGATATTCGACGAAATATCCGGCATCATCGAAGAGCACAAGCCGGCCGTCCTGGTCCTTGAGAAGATATATTCGCATTATAAGCATCCTACCACAGCCATACTCATGGGGCACGCCCGGGCAATGGCGTGCCTTGTTTGCGGCAAATTCAATGTGAAATTAGTGAATTATCCTTCGACGAGGATAAAAAAGGCGATAACCGGCAACGGCCACGCGTCAAAGGCGCAGGTCCAGCGCATGGTCCAGACGCTTTTGAAACTTAAAACCCCGCCGGAACCTGTCGACATAAGCGATGCCCTGGCAATGGCGATCAGTTATTGCTACATCGAGGAAAGTGGGTCGAAAAATATAAGGTAACCAGAAACCAGTTGCCAGAAACCAGAGAGAGGGTCTTAAAACTCATTCTGGTATCCGGTTACCGGTATCTGGTTTCTAATCTATACCGAGGCGAATGATCTCACAAATTTCAGGCAAGATAAAGAAGATGAAGGCGTCGAGCGTTATCGTGGATGTCAATGGCATCTCTTATGAGGTCTTGATTCCGCCTGCCGTAATGAAGGGGATAGACAAGGCGCGGTCAGAAGACGGCGTTATAACTTTTCTTACCTACCACTACTACCAGATGGACCCGTCAAAGGCCATCCCTGTGCTGGTGGGCTTCCTGAATGAGGTAGAGAAGGAATTC
>JAUYDB010000264.1 GCA_030691985.1 Candidatus Omnitrophota bacterium
TCACTACCACATACCCTTTCCATGATAACGGCCGAACCGCGGATAACATCATCTATGGCCGGCAACCGGCGCTTTTTATTGAGGCGGGCTTTGTTCATCGTTATTTTCTCCTCCATTATTACTGATATTCCATATAATATCAGTGTACCATACAAAACGGCTGATGTCAAGATGCATCAGGCGATTTTACGGCGATTTTATAGAAGGGGCGAGGTAATACCTTAGCGGAACTTAAAAAGAGACTGCTTCACCCCGCTTCGCGGGGTTCGCAATGACGAGGGGATTACTGCTGGTAGCTGAGCTATTACAAAATAGATACCGCGCATCGCGCACGTCCTGCCTTATCCTGCGGATCAGCTCATTTCTGTTTTTGAACCTGATCTCGCCGCGCAGCTTCTTTACAAACATAATCTCAAGATCCTCGCCGTAAATCCTCTTGTGAAAATTGAAGATGTGGACCTCTATGTTCGGCTCGCGGTCGCGGGGGCTGAAGAAGATTGTCCTTACCCCTATATTCAGGACCCCTTTCAACTTCCTTCCCTTAAAAAGCACATTTACGGCATAGACGCCGCTCGGAGGAATGACCTCGTGATGCGGATTGATATTCGCGGTTGGATAACCGAGCTCTCTGGCGAGTGAGATCCCTTTTACGACAGTCCCTAATATAGACGCCGGCCTGCCTAAAAACTTAGCGGCCGTATCGATATCGCCGTTTACGATGAACTTTCTGATGACGCTTGAGCTTACTATTCTTCCGGCTATTTTCACAGGTTGGACAACATGCGTATATAAACCAAACAGCTTCCCGATCTTTTCAAGAGTTCCCGCGGTGGCCGTTCCGCCTTTACCGAAATAAAACCCCTCGCTTATATAGATCTCTTTAGCGCGAAGCTTGGACACCAATATATCTTTTACAAAACTCCCGGCGGATAGTTTCGCAAACGGCCTCGAGAAATTAGCTGCCACTATGATATCTACGCCCAGCTCCTCAATAAGCTTCATCCTGTGGTCGAGTGAGATAAGGCTTGGAACCCGGGATCCGGGGCGCAGCACTTTAAGCGGATGAGGATCGAAAGTCAACACGCAGCTTGTGAGGTGAAGTTCTTTTGCGCGCCGGACCACATCTTTTATGACTTTCCTGTGGCCGATATGCACCCCGTCAAAGACGCCTATCGTCAGGACAGAGCCCTTTAAGGGCGTTTTTAAATCTTTTAGGCCTCTAATGATTCGCATCTGTATGCTACGTCCCCTCACCCTAACCCTCTTCCCTAAAGGGGAGAGGGAATAAACGAATTAACCCTCTTCTCTGGGAGAAAATTCACTTATAATTTCCTCTCCCCCTTCAGGGGGAGAGGATTAAGGTGAGGGGGTTACAAGCCTCTTCTCCAAGTCAGACCTCGACAGCCGCATCAGCTCCTCAATGGTCGTTGCCTGTTCGATCCTGAAACGGCCCGACCGCGTCCTGTTCAACCGTGAAAGATGCGCACCGCAGCCCAGCGCATTTCCGATATCGACGCATAACTGGCGGATATATGTGCCCTTGGAACAGCCGACGATGAATGAAACCTCCGGAAGGGAGACGCCGGTTATTTGAATGGCCTTTATCGTCACCTTCCTCGGCTCCACCTGAACCTTCAGCCCTCTCCTTGCGAGTTTATACAGCCTCTCACCCTTATGCTTCACGGCTGAATACATTGGCGGCCGCTGATCTATCTCGCCTAAAAATTTTTTAAATACGCTCTCGATCTCAGCGCGGGTGTTATCTGCGCCGCGCCCGGAGCAAGTGAGCGCGCCCCAGGCATCACCGGTATCTGATGTCGCGCCAAGAGTCATAGTAGCGTCATATTCCTTATCTTCATTTAAAAATTCCCGCGAGGATTTTGTGTATTTACCCACGAGGATAATGAGGACGCCTGTGGCCATAGGGTCGAGCGAGCCCGCGTGGCCGACTTTTTTAACGGCAAACCTTTTCCTTATCAAGGCCACGGCGTCGTGGCTTGTGAAACCCTGAGGTTTATTTAAAACTAATATTCCGTCCATGGAGCACTTCTTTGATTTTGGATAACACCTTATTTTTTACGCCGGATAAACTGCCCTCCATTGTGCACCCTGACGCCTTTATATGGCCTCCGCCGCCGAAGCACGATGCCAGGCTGTTCACGTCCACATCCCCTTTTGACCTGAAACTGATACTTATCCTCTTCCTGTCTTTCGGGTCCTCTTTGAACAACGCCGCTATCTTCACCCCTTCGATGGAACGCGCGTAATTTATAAAACCTTCCGATCTCGAAACGTCTACGCCGGTATCTTTAAGCATCTTTCTCGTGATCACAAGATACGCGGCGCCGCCATCATCGCTCAACTTTAATGTGGACAAGACAAGGCCAAGGAGTTTGAGATCGGCAACCGACCTCTGTTCATAGACCCTTTCCGAGACAAGCGCGGGATCAAGGCCATATCCCAAAAGCTCACCCGCTATCTCATGTGTTATGCTCGAGGTATTGTCGTAATTAAACGACCCTGTATCCGTAAGGATAGCGATATATAGATAGAGCGCCACCTCCTTAGTGATCGGCACATTCATGTTCTTAAAAAGCCTGTATACCATCTCCCCGGCAGAGCTCGCGTTCGGATGGACCCAGTTGACTCCTCCGAATCTTTCGTTTGATATATGATGGTCTATATTGATAATGGGTTTGTTTTTTTTAAGGAGCTCTCTCACCCTGCCTATTCTCCTCAGCGTTGGGCAATCCAGCACTATCACCGCGTCGAAGATCAGTTTTTTATCTATGTTGTTAGAGACCTCATCCGCCCGCGGCAAAAATTTGTAATGCCCGGGCACGGGATCGCTATCCACTATGACGGCCTTTTTGCCAAGGGCTTCCAAAAGCTCTTTCATCGCAAGCTGGCTGCCGAGAGAATCCCCTTCAAGGTTCACATGAGCAGTTACAAGAAACCTCTTATATTTTTTTATCGCTTCTACCGCATGTTCCATCTTTAATCCTTTCCTTGTATAATCTTCATCAAATAGACCGTAGACCAGAGACCACAGACCATAGACCTATGAGGTCTGCGGTCTTTGGTCTTTGGTCTTCAGTCTATCGAGTATGCTGTATATCCGCCTTGTATGTTCGAGCGCGTTATCTATCTTGAATTCTATATTCGGCATAAAGCGTAACTTAATTTTATCCGAAAGGAGTCCTTTTATATATCCCTTAGCGCTATTTAACCCTTTGAGCGCAAGGGCCTTCTCCTTATCCTCCCCGAGGATGCTGAAATAGACCCTCGCATACCTTAAGTCGTCGGTCAGCTCGACCTTAGTTATGGTCAGAAATCCGATCCTAGGATCTTTTATATGATTCTGCAGGATCTTGCTCACCTCTTGCCTTATCGCTTCCTGCACCCTACCCGGCCTTTGTTTGCTCATGAGAATCGCCTTGTTGTTCGTTTATCGTTTATCGTAAAAAATACGAATCACGAACGACGAAAAACGAACGACGAAATAAGCTTCTTCGCGTACGCAAGCTCGTCCTTCTTCGTATTCAACTTGCCGTCTATTTTAGCTGACAAAATTTTTTCCATAATAATCCTAAAGTCAGGGCAGGGCTCGAGGCCCATCTTTTTGAGATCTTCACCCCTTACCAATATCCTGATACCGTTATATTTCTCGAGGAAATCGGCTATCCTGGATCTGGCCAACCTTGAACCGGACCTCGCCATAATAAGCAAAATCATCTCTAGCGACAACGGTTCCAGAATTCTGTAAATCCTGCTCGGCGGGCATCTCTTTCCGGCGGCCAATGCGCTCGCTATGCTCCTTGAGCGCTTCTTACAGGAAAGTATCCTCAGGGTATCTCCGCGCCTGAAGACGAATCTCTTGCATATCCCGACAACCTCATTATAGCTTAAATACTCAAATAATACCATAAGGTAAACCAGCCATTTATCCACGGGCCGTTTCTTGAATGTGGAGCCATCATACCACCGCAATATATTATTTATTGACTTATACAGCCTGGTGAGATCCTTTGTGAACCTTATCTTGGGATGGAGAAATCTGAGTTCGTCGAGTTCGGCCATTCGTTCCAGCGACTTAATAGGATCCGCTTCCTTCAAAAGCAATACTATCTCATCGCGTATCCTCTGCGGCTCCACTTTATCAAACATTTTTTTGTCTATGGCGCTCCTTATAAGAGCTTCCGTGCGCGGCTCTATTGCGAAACCGAATCTCTGTTCAAAACGGACTGCCCTGAATATCCTCGTCGGATCGTCTATAAAACTCGCGTCGTGCATAACCTTTATCCTGCCGCGGGCCAGGTCCTCCTCAGCGCCGAAAAAGTCTATCAGCTGCCCAAAGTTTCCCCTGTTAAGGCTCGCCGCCATCGCGTTTATTGTAAAGTCTCTTCGGACAAGGTCGTTCTTTAACGAGCTGAACTCCACTGTCGGCAGCGCCGCCGGTTTTTCATATACCTCTTTCCGCGCAGTGGCAAGATCCACCTTCATCCTGTACTTCGTGACGATGGAACATGTCCCGAATTTGTTATGCGTAACGAGTGAGGCGCCAAGCATCCCGGCCAGTTCCTGCCCCAATTTTATGGCGTCTCCCTCCGTAACTATATCGAGGTCAAGGTTCCTCGCGCCAAGCATAAGGTCCCTGACAAGGCCTCCGACCACAAACGCGGTATAGCCGCGCGAGTTCGCAAGGGCGCCTATCCTCTTCATCAGGCGGACAACATCTTTAGGCAAAACGGCCTTCATCCTCTTGGACAGGTTGAACACTACCTTCTTCCTGACATCCTGAGGTTTCAAGAACAAGCTGCCGTAGACGCCTTTCAATACGTCAGTCCTGTTTATCACGCCTATTATCTTCCTGCCCTTCGTTACCGGCAGGACGCTGATGTCCTTATCCAAAATCATCTTTTGAATGACATAAAGCGGCGTATCATGCTTTGCCGTTATAACAAAGTTCGACATATAGCCCTTGATACGGGAATGGCCGAATCCTTGCTTTATCGCTTTATTAAGCCCTGTGAGCGAGATAACGCCCACAATATTGCCCCTATCGATAACAGGCATGCCGCTGGCGCGCTCCCTTAAAAGCGCCTCCCGCGCTTCGTCAACTCTTTCGGATATTTTAAGCGTATTAACATCTCTTGACATTATGTCTGCCGCATACAGCTTAAGCCGTATATTGGATTTCAGGATTTTTATCAATTTCTCTTTAACGGCGCCGGCGGTGCTGTCATGTATCCTCGCGCCCGCGGCGCCCGCATGCCCGCCCCCGCCGAAGTGGGAGAGGATCTTATTGAGATCTACGGCCGCAATATTGCTTCTCGCTATTATGTCAACCCTGTTTTTCGCCGTGTTATTTAAAAATACAAAAATGGCGGGTATGTTCTCTATCTCCATGAGCCTGTGAATTATCATGCCGAGTTCGCCGGCATAAGAAGCGCTTTCAATATTTATGAGCGATATATTTACCCCTTTTACCATCACGCGCCGAGAGGCGCTGATCAATTTCACCAAAAGCGACAGCTCCCCTTCGCTCAATTCTCTATTAAGATATTTCGAGACTACGGAAAGGATGGCACCCTGCGACAGAAGGAAGCTTACCATATCGACATCAAGCTTGGTCGTCGTCCTGTATGTAAGCGATCCTGTCTCCTCGTAAATTCCGACAAGCATTATCGTGGCCTCAAGAGGAGAGAGCCTGATCCCTTTTCTCTTTATTATGTCGGCCAGCATCGTGACTGTCGCGCCCACCTCCTCAAAGAGATCCTTATCCGCTATGATATCCCCTTTCATCCTTGGATGATGATCATAGATATGGATATCCACCCCTTTATCAACAAGGCCGGCGGCTATCCCGATCCGCGATTTGTGCCGGGTGTCGACTAATATCAATCTGTCCACATCGTCAAGTTTACATTCCCTTTCCGATTCTACAATTATCAGCTCCCTGGCAAGAGAAAGGAACTCGCGAACCGCCTCTTCCAGCGAGCCCGGCAGCAAGAGCCGCGCGTCGGGATACAGCTTCTTAGCCGCCACGAGCGACCCCAACGCGTCAAAGTCCGCGTTTATGTGAGTGGTAATCAGGTCCATAAATTACGCCGTAGGAAAAGGGGTCTGACCCCTTTTCTCAATCTATCTCAAGCAGGAAAAGGGGTCAGACCCCTTTTCCTGCCTCGAGAGAAATAGGTATTGTGTCCCCTGATTTCCTACGCCCGCGGATGGAACTGGCGGTGAATCGATTTCAGCCGTTCCTTGTTGATGTGCGTATAAAATTGGGTCGTCGATATGTCCGCATGGCCCAGCATCTCCTGCAAGACCCTCAGGTCCGCGCCGCGCTCTAAAAGGTGCGTCGCGAACGAGTGCCTCAGCGTATGCGGCGTGATAACCTTTTTTATACGCGCCTTCCGCGCATTTCTTTTTATCGTCTTCCAGAATGACTGGCGGGAAATCCTCTTTCCGAGCCGTGAAAGAAACAGATGCGGGTCCGCGCCATTATTTTTAAGAAGGCGCGGCCTCACCTTCTCCATATATCTCAATATGGCCTCCTTTGCGCTCCTTCCCACCGGCACGATTCTCTCTTTGGAGCCTTTGCCCCTGCACTTTATGAACCCGACATCAAGATTTAATCCGTCCATGGTAAGGTCCGCTATCTCGGAAACCCTCATGCCTGTGGCATATAAAAGCTCGAGTACCGCCCTGTCTCTTATGCCCATCCAGCCCCTCGGGTCGGGCGCGGCGAGAAGCTTGTCAACCTCCGCCATACTCAGAACGTTCGGAAGCGGCCTTAGGAGCTTCGGCGATTCAAGGACGCCTGCGACATCGTCTTTTATGAAATGCTCCTGAACTAAAAATCTGTAAAACATCTTTATCGCGACAAGCGCCCTCGAAATTGAATTGCTGGATATCCCGTTGTCTTTTAGAGAGAATAAATACTCCGTTATCTCCTGCCTCTTTACTTTATCGATTCCGTTTACTCCTTTGGCCATGAGGTACCTAATGAAATGCGACAGGTCTGTTCCGTACGAGGATATTGTATTCTTGCTCAATCCTCTCTCAACAGAAAGATAATTTAGAAACTCGTCTAGCAACGCTCTCATTTTAAAAATGGATTATAGCGCCTTTCCTCGCCTATAGTTGAGGATTCGCCGTGGCCGGGCAATATAACAGTATCGTCGCTAAATACCAACAACCTCTGCTTTATGGACTTTAATAAAACCGCCTCATCGCCGTAATCTAAATCGGTGCGGCCTATGCCGTTTTTGAACAGCGCGTCCCCCGTAAAAATTGTACCGCCGGCCTTTACCGAAATCGAACCCGGCGTGTGGCCGGGCGTGTGTATTATTTCAAGACAAAGCCCGCCCAGTTTAATTATATCCCCGTCTTCCAGAAGCCTCGATGCCGCCGGCGATGAGACGGCGAATAAAAAAGCGCGCGACAAATTTTTAACCGGGTCTCTTAAGAAATCCCCGTCTAATCGGTGTATGTAAATAGGGACGCCGAAAGCGCCGTTTGCGGCAATATGGTCGCCGTGGCCGTGGGTGTTTATTATGAACTTTAGGGCAAAACCGCCTTTTCGTAATACATCTCTTATCCTGTTGGCCTCAGCGCCCGGGTCTATAAGACAGGCGTCTTTGGTCCCTAAATCACCTAAAAGGTAGCAATTCACTTCAAGCGGCCCGACAGTCAATTGCTTTATAAAATTGTTCGTATCCAACTTAGATCTCTAACCTCATTGACAAAGTCATAGTGTTCCCAATGACGAAAATCGGCATTTTGGACCATAGCTGTCCAAATTAGCATAATTTCCCCCTCACCTTAATCCTCTCCCCCTTCGGGGGAGAGGAAATTATGAGGAAATCCCCTCTCCCCTTTCAGGGGAGAGGGCAAGGGTGAGGGATAGGCAAAGATCGAATCTCAAAATACGCACTTTCCGTCGGGACTTGTGGTCTAATCTGGACATAAGTGATTTTGGACAGCCATTTTATAAAATGATCACACGCCTTGCGGAAGAACTTCTGATTCGTCTTCGAAACTTGTCTTAAGATAATTTTTAACCCTATTGAAATTAAATTTTTTCTTGACGGCGCGGTCTTCTCTCTCGAGGACACCTTTTATCAAATGCCTGTTGAATTGCGATAATTGCTCGGCAACTATGACATCCCTTACTCCGGCAAGCTTATCAATGTGGCCTTCCAGCCCATCGGCCTTTTCTTTGACGAGCATATTCCGCATGTCTATCAGGTTGCCCACTATTTCTTCGATGCACCTGGCGTCTTTCTTGTGGCTCTGGCCAAGGTCAGATATGAGCTCGGACTGCCATGCCATCCAGTAGGCATAATGTTTCTTATATAATTCCGGCGTAGGTTTCTTATCATAAATTCTTACCTGATATATGCGCGGCTTCTTGACAGGCTCTTTCCTTTTGCGGATAAATTTTTTCGAAAGCCCCGCGCAGCCGCAGCAATTCGCGATCGTGAAAAAAAGAACAAAAACCATTATCCATTTTTTCATTGCGCCGCCTCAAGTATATTTTTAAATTCTTCTTCGCTTATAACCTTTATGCCAAGGGCCCTGGCCTTGCCCAATTTCGAGCCGGGATCCTCACCCACAACAAGAAAATCCGTATCCTTGCTCACGCTTGACGAGGCCTTCCCCCCGGAGATCCTGACAAGGTCTTCGGCCTCGCCCCTTGAAAAAGACTTTAACGCGCCGGTTATCACCACCGTCTTACCTGTGAGCGGGCCTGCCTTTATCTTCGCCCGGCCTGCGAACATGCAAAGCCCGGCGTCTTTCAATTTTTTCAGTATTTTAATATTCTCTTTATTCCGGAAGAAACTACATATCGATTCGGCCATCACCGGGCCTATTTCATCTATCCTTACCAGATCCTCAAGGCCCGCTCCTTCAAGCTTATCCATCGAAGCGAAATGCCCGGCCAGAACCCACGCGGCTCGCTCCCCCACATGCCTTATGCCGAGCGCGTATATAAGCCTGTTGAGCTCGCTGGTTTTACTTTTCCCTATGGCATCTAAAAAATTATTGGCGCTCTTTTCAGCCATTCTCTCCATAGACTTAACGTCATCGAATTTCAAATAGTATATGTCGCCGTAATCCTTCACCAGGGCCTTGTCCACCAGCTGATTCGCCACTGCCTCTCCCAAGCCCTCAATATTCATGGCATCCCTCGAAGCAAAGTGCAGTATCGCTTCCTTAATCTGGGCCGGACAACCGATATTTTCGCATCTAATAGCCACTTCTTCCCTGGAGCGCGCAAGGCGCGACCCGCAGGCCGGACATTTTAAAGGAGCGCTAAACGATCGTTCCCTGCCGGTCCTCTTATCTTTCGCGACGCTTATGACCTTCGGTATTATCTCGCCCGATTTCTCGACATAAACCTTGTCGCCTATCTTCACATCGAGCCGCTTTATCTCATCAAAATTATGAAGGCTAGCCCTTGATACTGTGGTGCCGGACAGGCGGATAGGTTCGAGTATCGCGACCGGCGTTACGGTCCCGGTTCTGCCCACACCGACTATTATATTCTTTACCCGGGTAAGCGCCCTCTCGGCCGGAAACTTATATGCGATAGACCAGCGCGGACTTTTAGCCGTAACGCCAAGTTTCTCGCGCTGCCGGAGATCATCCACCTTTACCACCATACCGTCTATATCGACATCCAGATTTTTCCGTTTATCCATCCACGAATCACAATATTTTATAACCTCCTCTATGTCTTTGCACAATTTATAATGCGGGTTTACCCTGAAACCGGCTTCTTTCAGGTATTCCAAAACCTCTCCGTGGGTCTTAAAACTTAAACGATCGTAATATCCTATGCCCCAGACGTAGATGTCGAGCCCCCTTGCGGCAACCTCCGCGGGATTCAGCAATTTCAGCGACCCGGCCGCGGCATTCCTGGGGTTCGCGAAAACATCCTCGGCCCTCCCCTCCTTTTCCATGTTTATCTTCTCGAAGGCCTTCTTCATCATGTAGACTTCGCCCCGTATCTCGATCTGCGTCGGGACCATGCCGGCCTCATCGGCGAAGGAGAGAGGAATAGAGCGTATCGTCCTGAGGTTATTCGTTATGTCATCTCCCTCCGTACCGTCCCCTCTTGTGGAACCGAGCGCGAACTTTCCGTCCTTATACAGGAGCGACGTGCTCACACCATCGAATTTTAATTCAACCACATATCGGGCTTCTTCACCCTTCAAGTTCTTCCTCACCCTTGAATCAAACTCCCTCATCTCATCGGCGGAATACGTGTTATCCAAGCTCATCATGGGCGTTATATGCTTGACGGAAGCGAATCCCTTTGCAGGCTCGCCGCCGACCCTCTGCGTAGGAGAGTCCGGCGTTATAAACTCCGGGTTTGTCTTTTCGAGGTCTTTCAGGGCCCTGTAAAGCTCGTCATATTCCCGGTCGCTTATCTCGGGCTTATCTAAAACATAGTAGAGACGGTCATGCCGCTTTATTATCTTCTTCAGCCTTTCTATTTCAATCTTAACGTCTTTTTTGTCCATCCCTTTAACTACCTCCGCATACCTATATTTATAACATATTTCTTACCGTAATCAATTTTTATTTTATGGCCCCTGGCGCAATCCGATATTACCGCATAACGCATTGTTGTAACTAAGGTAGAGCGAGTTTCGTCATCCGTTGTCCGTCTATCGTAAAAATACGGATAACGGACGACGGACGACGAAAGCTGTCACTTAAAACTGTATATCAAACCCATCGAACTCTCCGGATGCGTCGCTCCACCGCAGCTCAACATCGCGGATATATTCCTTGAATACGCCTTTCAATTCTTCCGTGAAATTCTTTAAATCCGGCTCTCTTCCTTCGCACATTACTTCTACGCGGCCGTCCGGCAGATTCCGAACCCACCCATTTATGCCGAGCGATGTTGCTGCGCGTTCGGCCGTATACCTGAAACCGACCCCCTGGACCGATCCCGAATAATATAAATGCAGCCTTCTCCCCATACCCTATTTGGTTCCTATCGTCTTTAAAAATTCCGCCGGCGGCTCTACGCCGACCTCCCTGAGCCGCACGACATAGCTTACGGACTTTTTAAAGTCTTTCGCTTGTGAATAATATATGGCCAGATTCTTCATGGCATCCGCATTTCCAGGGTTTATCGATAACGTCCTCTCCCATAAGGCTTCCGCATCCTTAAAATTACCCTGTCGATGATATGTTACGCCGAGGGCAAGATAGCCCTGGTCGCAATATGGATACATGACGATCTCTTTTTTAAATTCGGCCTCCGCTTTTTTTAAAAGTCCTTTCTTCATATAGATAAGGCCGAGGTAATAATGCCCCCGCACGGTTCGAGGATCCAGATCCAGGGCTTTTCCGAATTCGGCTTCGGCCCTATCGATATCGCCATCCATATAATACATGTTTCCGAGCGCGAGGCGCGCAAACGGCGAACGCGGCGAAGTCTTCACAGCGTTATTCCAGAATGTCAGCCGGTCTTTAAATTCATCGCTATGGCGAAAAGCGATCATAAAAAATATCGCTATGACTATGCCTGCCGCCGATAAAAAACTCTTTTCTTTGTATTTTTCCTTTATAAAATCCATCTCCATGAATATTATCATAAAGCCGAACATGGATGTATAAAACCTGTGCTGAAGAACATCGTTGACTATGCTCGCGTGCGGCCGAATGAACGACGGCGCCAGGAATAATATGATCCACAGCGCCGCGAAAGATATCAGCGCGTTTCGGCTCCCTTTCGATATCGAAATGCCCAGGATAACCAGGACCACGGCGATGAAGCCGTAAATATAGGACGTATCCTCCATTATGGGGAATACGGATAGATTTGCCGGGAATACGGCTTTTCCTATAAACTGGATTACTGCGGGGAAATACGTGACGAAGTATCCCGCCATGTCGAAGACATTCATCTCAACGGAACCGCTTATTACCCGCTTTCTTAAGATGTGCCATGCGGTGATCACAAAGGCATAGCCGATGAGCAGCGCTTTCGACTTAAAAGAGAATGTCCTTTCCTTTCTAACCAAGAATATGTAGATAAATGACAACGCCGCGAGCATAACCGCGGATTCTTTTACGAAGACCGCGAATGCGAAGAATGTCAGATGCAGTATATAGTTTCCGACACCTTTTTTTTCGATAAATTGCAGAAAAAAGATGAAGGCAGCGAGCACAAATACCGCCAGCAAAGAATCGTTTCTACCCGGAATCCATGCCACTGCCTGTGTAAGCGCGGGATGTACCGTAAATATTATGGCAAACAGAAACGACAGCTCTTTTTCGTAATTTAATTTCGTTAAAGCCCGGAATACCAAAGACGCGGCGGTAACATGTATCAGGATATTTGTGAAATGGTAGAAGAACGGCTCAACGCCGCCAAACTGGGCATCCAGAATAAACGATATAACGAGCCCCGGGCGGTAATATGGCAGGAAACTGTCAAAGAATACTTTCTCTCCAAAGGCGCGGCAGATATTAGACAGCTTGCTGATAAAACTGAAATTATTCAATACGAGGATATTGTCGTCCAGATAGGTGAAGCCGTACGAGAGAGTCTTCGCATACAGCAAAAAACCTGTAAGGATTATCCAGAGATAGGGATGCCGGGATGGCAGAAACGAACTATCAGGGCGGTGTCTTTTCAAATCCTTACCCTTTGCCGACTTAAAATGGTCGGGGCGGGCGGATTTCCCTTCGTCCCGCCATAGGCGGGACTACGGGCCGGCCAATTTTACTTCCGGCCAGAGGCCTTATCCTCCTATTCGTCGGCGTAAAATTGGCTTCAAATCCCTACGCTTTACCGACTTAAACTGGTCGGGGCGGGCGGATTTGAACCGCCGACCTCTTGGTCCCGAACCAAGCGCGCTAGCCAGCTGCGCTACGCCCCGTATACCTGTATCAAAGTCTGTCTGCTTGTCCCGCAAAACACCTCTAAAAAAGCGCCTATCAAGATTAAATGGCTATAGACTAGTTTTGCGGGGCTGCGCTACGCCCCGAATGACTGTGCTAAAGTCCGTATGCGTGCCTCGAAATCGTCTCAAATAAGCTTTTTTGCCGAATATTATATTAACATATACGGATATTATGAGCAATAGAAGAAAAATGGGGACTGTCCCAAAAGCGTCTATTTCTTGTTAATTGGGACTGTCCCCATTTTTTACGCTAAGCGGGGCTGGCCGTCACCGGACCACACAAGGCTACCAGCTCTTCTCTTCGAACATGAACTCCGGATCCGTCAATATGGGCCTAAAATATTTCGGGACCGGAAAAGGAAAGGTTACGACTTCATATGCGCCGACGTAGGCCCTCACAATGGTCATTCCAACGCCCTTCAACATCCCATATGTCACAGCGGCCATCGGGCCATCCGAGTTGTTAACCCTTGATATCTGCAGCGGAATCTCAAAAGGGAACGTAACCAGATTGCATATACCGCGGCCGAGTTTCTTCAGATAATCATCTCCATGCGCGGCGCCCGGCATGTTTACGATAAATAATAA
>JAUYDB010000023.1 GCA_030691985.1 Candidatus Omnitrophota bacterium
GTTCGTTTCGTGTATGAGAGTTCGCTTCCGGTCCAGGTTGTAAAGGGATTTATAACGCTTAGGTCTGATACGCATATAGAGGAAGGCGCCATAGATTCCCGTAACGAGATTTCCTTGAGAGACCAGGCGCTGTTGCCTAAGGCGGGCGGCAGTCAAGCCATGGGGTTTATGCCCATTGCGGCCGTATGCGAAGCCATGAACCGCGTCGATCCGCTTAAGCTTGACTTCAATATCGGAGGGACGGTAGAGAAGCCGGAGTTCGGAGGATTTCAGGAGTCGCTGATGGCGTTGATAAAGCCCTATATTGTAAATTTTCAGGAGAAGATAAAAAGCGAAGGCCTGAAAGCCCTGGGGCGTTTACTCGATAAAGAGGGTAATAATAAGGCCGATCAGTCCGCTGCCTAGGGAAGCGGCAATAAAAGCGCGGACTTAGACAGCGTGGCAAATTCCTTAAAGTCGATTTTTGGAAATAAAAAAGAGTAATAAATTGGGGAAATCGCGGAAACCGAGGTTGTTCGTAAGCAGGTGTCTGGGCTTCGGGGCCTGCAGGTGGGACGGTTCTGTCATATCCGATGAATTGGTGGAGAGCCTCAAGGGCCGTGTTGAATTTATCACCGCATGCCCGGAAGCAGAGATAGGCCTGGGGATACCGCGGGATCAGGTGAGGATAGTTATTAATACTGCGGGGAAGAGGCTTATTCAATTAAATACGAAAAAAGACGTTACGAAAGATATAAAAAAATTTGTATCAGGCCTCATCGAGTCCCTCGGCGATAATATCGATGGTTTTATACTTAAGGACCGCTCTCCTTCCTGCGGCATAAGGGGCGTGAAGGCATACGCGGGTTTGAGGGCTAAAGAAGCGTCGAAAAGGACCGCGGGATTTTTTGGCGGCGAGGTTGCGAGACGATTCCCCGGCCTTGCGATCGAGAGTGATGCGCGTCTCAGGAACCGTGATATAAGAGAACGATTTCTTACCAAGGTTTTTGCCAGGGCAGCCTTCAAGTCGTCATTGCGAGCGAGCCGAAGGCGAGCGAAGCAATCTCTT
>JAUYDB010000056.1 GCA_030691985.1 Candidatus Omnitrophota bacterium
GATGCTCTACCCCAAACCTCTTATGACCGTTATATCCATAGCGCCTGTAAAGCTATAGATAACTAAACCAAAAGGACTTATTCCTTGAAAACAAAATTAGGCGAAGCCCCCTGGCCGCATGGCCAAGAGCGGCTTAGCGCCGGTCAATCTGCCCCTATCGGGTTGGGATGAAAAATTTTCCAACCCTTACTTCATCAGCGTATTCGACAATATGAATGATGCGAATACTATTGAAACCATTGACATTAGCTTTATCAATATGTTCAGGCTGGGGCCGGAGGTGTCCTTGAAAGGATCTCCGACGGTATCGCCTACCACGACAGCCTTATGGGCGAGCGACCCCTTGCCGCCGAAGTTTCCTTCCTCTACGTACTTCTTCGCGTTATCCCACGCGCCTCCGGAATTTGCCATCATTATCGCCAGCACGAATCCGGACACAGTGGCGCCTGTAAGCATGCCGGTGACGCTATCGACGCCGGCCAATATCCCCATGAGTATGGGTGAAGCGATTGCCATTAAAGATGGCAGGATCATCTCCTTCTGCGCCGCCGCCGTCACTATCTTGACGCACCGGGCGTAATCCGGCTTCGCCCTGCCTTCCATGATACCGGCGATTTCCTTAAACTGCCTGCGCACCTCAACCACTATGGAACCTGCCGTCCTTCCAACGGCCTTCATTGTCATCGAACAAAAGACAAAGGGGAGCATTCCGCCTATTAAAAGGCCGACGAGCGTCCTGGGATTCATCAAAGACAGGTCTATCTTTCCGCCTAATATCTGGATCTGGTCGCGATAAGCCGCTATCAGGGCCAACGCGGTAAGCGCCGCGCTTCCTATGGCAAATCCCTTGCCTGTCGCCGCGGTTGTATTGCCAAGGGTGTCAAGCGCGTCCGTCCTCTGCCTTATTTCCTTCGGCTGATGGGTCATCTCCGCGTTTCCGCCGGCATTATCAGCGACCGGGCCGTAAGCGTCTGTGGCTAATGTTATGCCAAGAGTGGACAGCATCCCAACGGCTGAAATCGCGACGCCGTAAAGCCCTATACTGGGATCTCCCGCGCCGCCCGACAGATAGTAACTTGCCAGTATCGCGATCGCTACCACTATGACAGGTATCGCGGTAGACGACATGCCAACGGCTATTCCGCTTATTATTACAGTCGCGGGGCCTGTAAGCGAAGTCTCGGCAATTGACCGCGTAGGTTTATACTTACTTGAGGTAAAGAATTCGGTTGAAAGCCCTATGAGCACGCCTGCCGCAAGCCCGGAAAGGACGGCATAGTATATGCCGATATGGCTTAACCCGAGATTAAATTTAACGACAAAGAACGATCCTATAGCGACCATTATGGAACTTGAGAATACTCCGCGCCGTAAGGCCGCGAGGAGCGCGCCCTGCTCCGCCTTCTCTTTCGTCTTTACAAAGAATGTTCCGAGGATCGAGGAGACGACGCCCACCGCCGCCATGACGAGCGGTATCGTGATAGATTGCAGGCTCAGGCCAAGTTTTCCGAACGCGGCCACGCCGAGAGCCATTGTGGCTACGATCGAGCCGACGTATGATTCGTATAAATCCGCTCCCATTCCGGCAACGTCGCCTACGTTGTCACCGACGTTATCGGCTATTACAGCCGGATTGCGCGGGTCATCTTCGGGTATCCCCGCCTCGACCTTGCCAACGAGGTCCGCGCCGACGTCCGCGGCCTTAGTGAATATCCCGCCCCCGACCCTCGCGAAGAGCGCCTGCGAGCTCGCGCCCATACCAAAGCAAAGCATCGTCGAAGTTATCGCTGCGAGTTTATCCATTCCATGCGGCGTAGGATGTGAAGCATACCACCAATTTAAAAGATAATACCATATAGACAGGTCCAAAAGGCCCAGCCCCACAACCACAAGCCCCATAACCGCGCCGGAAGAAAACGCTATCTGCAGCGCGGAATTGAGGCTTTTTTTCGCGGCGTTTGTCGTGCGGGCGCTGGATCTTGTCGCTATAGCCATTCCTATAAAACCGGATAACCCCGAGAAGAAACCGCCCGTAAGAAACGCAAAAGGAACGAATATGGGGAGATGGCCTTTTACGCTAAGGGCCACCAGTATGAGAAACATTATCCCGAAGAATAATGCCACGCCGCTGTACTGCCTTTTCAGATAAGCGTACGCGCCTTCTCTGACCGCCTCCGCTATCCTTACCATATCATCCGTGCCTTCGCTTTTGGCCAATATCCTGACGCTCAGGTATCCGGCAAACGCAAGCGCCAGTATCGACCCGAGCGGCGCTAACAACAAAATATCAAACCGCATTTTTTAAGCTCCTTTCGTTTCATCCCGCTCACTTTGCAAAAGTCTGCCTTCGATCAGACCCTACTGAGATAAGGACTATTTTTGTCTTCAATAATTCCTGAATTCTCTTAAGATAATTCTTCGCGTTTTTAGGGAGGCGCTTATATGATGTAACCCTGGTCGTATCCTCTTTCCAGCCCGGCAGCTCCTCGTAAATGGGAACGCAGCCCTCAAGCACCCTAATATTCGACGGAAAATCTCTATACACCCTTCCTTCGAATTTATATGCCGTGCATATTTTGATAGAATCAAGGTCATCGAGGACATCGAGCTTTGTAACTACGATCTCATCGATGCCGTTGACCATTACGGAGTGTTTAACAACGATGTTATCGAACCATCCGCATCTGCGCGGCCTTCCGGTCGTGGCGCCGAACTCCCTGCCCTTCTTTCTTATCCGGCCCATTAAATCCTCGCCGAATTCGGTCGGGAAAGGCCCTTCTCCGACCCTCGTCGTATATGCCTTGGCTATGCCTATTACCTTATCGATCCTGGTCGGGCCTACGCCTGTGCCGATAGAGGCGCCGCCGGCAGTCGCGTTCGACGAAGTCACAAACGGGTATGTGCCGTGATCCACATCGAGAAGCGTGCCCTGCGCGCCTTCGAACAATATGCTCTTCTTCTTTTTAATGGCATCGTTCAATAATAAAACGGTATTGCACACAAATTTGCGTATCTTTTTGCCGTAAGATGAATATTCCTCATAAAGCGCGTCGAAAGAATAACCTTCGATATTGTATATCCTGTTAAAGACGACATTCTTCTCATCTAAATTGCCGCGGAGTTTATCCTTAAATACGGCCTCATCGAGAAGGTCAGCAATCCTGATGCCTGAGCGGGCGACCTTATCGGCATAACACGGCCCTATGCCTTTCTTGGTGGTGCCTATTTTCTTTTTCTTCGCTTCTTTAAGCTCGTCCAGTTTCTTGTGATACGGGAAGATCACGTGCGCCTCGTCGCTTAAGTAAAGCCTGCCCGCGACCTCAATACCCTTTCTCTTAAGCATGTCTATCTCATCCAAAAACGCTTTCGGGTCTATTACGACGCCATTCCCTATAACGCAGACCTTGGCCTTATGCAGTATCCCTGAGGGGATAAGATGGAGGATGAATTCGTCTTCACCTATTACAACCGTATGGCCCGCGTTATTCCCACCCTGATATCGCACGATATAATCCGCTTTAGGGGCAAATATATCTATTACCTTCCCTTTACCCTCGTCTCCCCACTGAGCTCCCAGGATAACTATATTAGGCATGTCAGATCCTATCTCCTCGGCGGCGCGGGAGGCTGCGGCGGCTGCCTCGGGACTTGAGGCGGGTTCGGGGGCGGCTGAGGAACCTGCGGCGTCATCGGGATTTGAGGCGGGCTCGGGGGCGGCTGAGGAACCTGCGGCGGCTTAGGCGGAAGCGTGAACACTGCGGGAATTCTCGCGGCCTGCTGCGCGGCCATGTTGGCTTGCTGGGCCTGCCGTATCGATTCTAACTGCTGGTTCAGCCTTTCTGTCCTTATTCTGCCTATTTCATTCTGGATCCGGCTGAATACCGTGTTCAATTTTTCTCTATCCAGATCTTCCAATTTAACCCCGTTATAAGTATAGAAGCCGCCTTCCTCTTTTTTAAGTTCGGGGATAGCCCCCAGCGCTTCGTCATCATAATCGAGGGTTTCTTCAAGGTGCTGGACAAATTCCTGTTGGGTTATTTCTTTCGCGGGTTTATTGTCTACCGTCTTCTCTTCCGCGCCCGGGATGGCTGGCTCCTCCAACCGCACGATCTTTTTATTATCAGCGGGAACCGCCTTTGCGGCAGTTTTTTCTGCCGTGGGCCCTGCGTCCGTCTTTGTAGTCTGACGAGGCAGTTTAAGCAGCCGCTTTATAAACCCCTGCCTCTCCTCGGCTGAAGAAACCGTTGTGAAGGTGATAAACGATACCGCTATTAATATCAAAACCCTCGTAGATCTTCTCATAAATTTCTCCATGAAATTTTATTCATCTTTCTCTCTCAAGAAATTTTTCGGCTTCTGGCGACAAGGCCATAAGGCCATGGGGGTTGAGCCGTATAAATTTTGTTAAGGTTATAGCTACCGCTAAACTCTTATACGCCTCGTATCCATAAGGGCACAGATAACTTGAAATAGATATACAGACCCTAATCACACTTGATAACAAAATTAGGCGAGGCCCCCTGGCCTTATGGCCTTTAGAGAGGCGGACCGAAAAATTTCAACCCCTACGGCGCCATCGTGAAGATTTTGCGCGCGATCTCCGGGTGCCTGGCTATAAACCTTAGCTCGTCCTCTGTCAGCGGCTGCTGGGTGTGGACGTTCGCGTACCTCACGAGCTCGAGTATCTTTGTCGCGTCTTTATCATTCTTGAATTTGATTTCAAGCTTATCGTATACATTTCTGAATCCTTTTATCCCGCTGTATTCACCGGCGGTGATCTGCCTGCCGGTTTCTATTATCTCCGGCTCGCCCCTGCCCAGCCCCTCAAAATCATAAAGCTCGTAATTACGCCTGTCCTTAAGGGCGCCGTCAGCGTGTACGCCTGATTCATGCGCGAAGGCGTTTGAGCCGACCCCCGGTTGATTTACGGGGATCGGAACGCCGAAGGCATAAGAGGCGTACTTCGCTATCTTCCATGCATGCGAAAGTTTTACGCTTTCATCGAGCATATATTTACCGCCAAAGCCGCTCGAGTATTTAAGCGCCAGGATCACGCTGACAAGGTCGGCGTTTCCGGCCCGCTCACCCATGCCGTTTACCGTAGTATTTATGTGGGCGTCTACGCCCGCGTCTATCGCGGCCTTCGCCCCTGCCACCGAACAGGCCACTACCATGCCGAGATCGTTGTGGCAATGTAATTCTACCGGCAATTTCACCTCTTCGGCAAGAATCTTCACCCTTTCGTATATCGTGAAGGGATCGTCGAAGCCCAGCGTATCGCAATACCGTATCCTTTTAGCTCCCGCCTTCTTAGCCGACCGCGCGAATTTTATCAGATAATCGAGATGCGTCCTTGAAGCGTCTTCGGCATTCACCCCCACATATTTTATGCCCAACTTATACGCGGCGCCGACGGCTTCAACCATCTCGCGTATCACGTCTTCCCTGGTATATTTACCCTGGAACTTGCCGTTTATCATCTGGTCGGAAGTCGAGATGGAAAGATTCAGGTTCTCGACCCTTGTCATCTTCACCGCTTTTTCAACGTCTTCCCTGATCGCCCTTATCCAGCCGCTTAAGATTATCGGTTTCAAAACGCCTATCCTGGCAAGCTCAAGGTTGGCATTCAGATAATTTGTCTCATGGCGGGTTACGGGGAAACCGAATTCAGACTGATGGATACCCATCTCGTTAAGATAAATATTTATCATAGTCTTCTGGAGTTTCGCCAAACCCAGCCTCGAAGTCTGGACGCCGTCCCTGTTTGTCACATCCACTATGTAGATCTTGTTTTGTTTTTTCATCATTCTTTCAGCCCTTCTCGTTTTATCCCCCTCACCCTAGCCCTCTCCCCTAAAGGGGAGAGGGGATTAAGTTATAATACCACAATTTCCTCTCCCGCTTTAGGGGAGGATTTCC